>DAOVMB010000109.1 GCA_030630905.1 Sedimentisphaerales bacterium | reverse complement strand
GTGTAACTTACAGTACCGTTAAATCGATTTTGTTGTTTAAAAAATCGGGCGGACACATCCTCCTCCGAAACACGTTTAGGCCGTCCGCCCAATATTGCTGCCTCAGAAAGACAAAACTTATTTTTGTGCAAACAATATGCCAATAGAACTACTCCATTTTGGAACTTACCGATAAACTTTTTCTAACTTCCTGTATAAAAGATATTTACGCTTGTATTAATTCTTCTTTTATAACAACAATGAAGAGTTGTATTTTAATATGATGTTGATATCTTGAAACACTTATTATACCTAAATAGCCTGTTTTCACATCACTGTTGATGGGTTTTAGTTTAATATGAAAGGTTTTTTCTTTCTGTTTATAAAAAGCAACGCCATGGGGACTAATATAAACAATGAAAATTTATATTTCAGTTCATCAGAACACAAGTTGCCTGTGCTATTTCTTGCTGCGCTTTGTTGAAGAAACACGATCCGTCCAGCGGCAGGTCCAGTGACTGAAGAGTTCTTTTTTGCCGGTCCTTTGCTGATCAATCCGAAAAACTGTACTTTTTCTCCAGGTTATAATCTCTTCTGCTATCTTATTTGCCTTCTGCTGCGGCAATTCTATCCTGTTCAGCTCCTTCGGATCGGCAGCGAGATTATAGACACAAGTCGTTTTGTTCGTCGGATTATATATGAATTTTAGATCACCCTTGACAAAACCCGCAGGCCCTTCCTGCATCCAACCAGTGAAATACACTCTTCGGTCCTGCGACACCGGCTTAAGCAGATCCACGCCATCGAAGCTGATAGATTCCGTTTCGAAGCCCAACAGGCCCAGCAGTGTCGGCGTTAAATCAACAGAACTGACAGGTTCCATCATCCTTACACCGGTCTCCACCAAAAACGGGGTACGCAAACAAAATGGGATCCGTAAGACCTCATCGAAAGCTATCCGCTCATGTCCAAGCAGGCCATGCTCACCGAACGCTTCGCCATGGTCACCGATAACACAAAATATTGTATTATCCGTGATACCAAGATTGCCAAGTTCCACATCCAGAGCAGCTAGGAATTTGTCGGTATAAGATATTGACTGTTGGTAGCGTTCCAGCGGTTCCTTTGCCGGTACACCGAACCATTCCGGAACTTCATAGGGATCGTGTGTGACAGAGCACAAGACCGTCAGAAAGAACGGCTGCTCCTCCGCCTTTATCCATTCGGCGATTGGCATTAGCATTGAGAATTCATCGCAGGCAAGGTAACCAAGAAAGCTATTGGGATCGTCCGAGTCTTCCCTGGCCCAAAATTCGTCGAAACCAAGGTTATACACCAATCCAGGCCGGGACTCGAAGCTACCCATCGCTGATTGGAAGAAAGCGGTTCTATAACCAAGCTTGCCTGCTAAAATCGTAGCCATGCCGGCGTAGGGATTCACAACCGGCACCGCCTCGGCTATATCCTGTGAAGCGGATGCGAATCGGCCTGTCAAAAGCGAAAACAACGCCTTTGTCGTGTGTGTCAGAGTTGAGCGGGTGTTGGGGAACTCAATACCTTGTTCGGCCAATGCCGCAAGATACGGCGTTAAATTATTCTGCTTGTTCGCAAGAGATGTGTGCTGGTATTGGACACCTTCGAGGATGACTAAAACTACATTATGTTTTACGCCCTGCTGTTTAAGGTCAACCTTCAAAGAATCGAAAGTGGGTATCCTTCGTTTCGGATCGGGCTGCCGTCTGTGGTCCGGTAAAATTAGGCTCATTACGGCACGGAGCTGGCAATTATAGCGAAGACCCACCGAGCCGACCTGTAACGAGCCGCGCAGGGTAATCGCAGGGCGAGCGACAACTGCGGCTACGACGATGGTAAGACAAAAAATAATTCTAGCGATAAAACGCCTGCGATTGTAAACAGGTAACTTCGGCTTTGCCAAAACGCAGAAGAAAAAGGCAAGAGCAACAGCGCTGGGCGCAAGCAGAGCCACCGCAACAGTCGGCATCTTGGCAAGGTTGACGCCGACGATGCAAAACGAATTAATCGGAGCGCGAACAAGAGATAAAAGAACCCTCGGCAGGATCTGCGTCCCGGTCCTGATCAGCCAACCTGCATTCATTACCGACCATGTGTACACAACAGCAGCAAAAACCGTAGCTGGCCGGACAACCGTCTTCTTTGGCCAGCGGAAACAAATAAGCGACAGGATGACTTCTATTGCTATTAGTACAGAAATATCTGCCATTATCCAACCCAGATATTCATTGAGCAGATCGCAACGCCACGAGTGGAATAACTTTACCGTCAGGGTGTAGAACAGCGCCGCCAGTATTATTATGCTATAAGCACGTGGAGCAAAAAAATCCTTCAGACAGGATAACACCACACTCTTATGCTTATTGCCAGATTGTAAATGCCGGGAAACCATAACGAGCCAAAATAATAAAAGTAAAAACAAATAGCAAGATGGTTTTATGCTTATATCATCTGATTGAAGGAATATTAAGAACGCAAAATCCAAGGTTAATTGACAGTTTTGTTTTAGGTAGATGAATAATAGTTATTAATAAATTAAAATTAGTATTAGTAGTCATATAGCCGGTTAAGTTGTTTGATTTAACCGAACTGTGAGGCCTAAGCTTCTATAAGGCAGGAAATTAGAGCGGAAAAAAGCGGATATATTTATGTGTAAAACCTGTTGTATTTTATGTGGGGTATATGGGTGGATTTAACACGCATCGTTGCTTAATCAAATTGTATTATCGAACTTAACAATACTGATAACCACAATTCACAGCCTATGCACAACGTTATGATAGGTTGGCGATTGGGGTATATGGACATAACGCAAAGGAGGACAGCCGCAAATTTAACCTTAGTCACTTGAAGATTTTGCATAAGAAGCTATAATAGACTCTTCGTAAAAAAATAAAAGAGTTGTATTGCTGTCGATTAACAAAAAATACAGGATATTGTAAATCTATGGATGCAGGGAAAAGCAGGATGAAGAATAAAAGAATTGATGTAGGCCTTTTCGCAGGATTCGACGTCGGAAGTAGTTTTGTGCACTACGTGGTTCTTGACACAGATGGAGCGGTCGTATATTCGCCGAAACCGATAATGCACTTCGCCAATCCTATCGGAGCTGTCAAGGAAGCATGGCGCGAAGTAAAGGGAAAATTCGGTAGAGATAAAATCAGGAACACAGCGTTTACGGGAAGTGGAGCGGAAGCTTTTCCGAATGTCATGCCGGGCGTTACCTATGTGTTCGACAGCGTTGCGATTCCGAAAGGTGCCGCTACAACGAGTCCGAAGGCGCAGTACATCTTTCACATGGGAGCGAAAGACTCTTACTTCTTTAGCCTAAGCAGAATAAACAACAAGGAAATCATTCAGGAGTGGCGAACCGGCACGAAATGCGGTGGAGGCTCAGGCACACTTATCGAAAAGCAGTGCCGGCGGCTCTTTGAAGGTCTTATCCCAAATCCCGAGTTGGAAAACATCACCTCGGCAAGCAACCAAGACGAGAAGGAAATCATCAGAATAAGCAACAGGTCTAAGTTGCAGACAAGACTCGAGGAAATGTTCTATCGGGCCGAACAAGAAGCTGAGAAGTCAACAGAGCCGAGTGAGTTCCTGGCCAGATGTGGCGTTGTTATTCAGTCCGACTTGATACATAAGCAGAATGAAGGAGCGAAAAGAGAGGATAATTTAGCAGGACTTTTCAGAACGGTCGCGAGGAACTTTAAAATAGACGTTCTGGGGGCTAGGCAGTTCAAGGCTACTGAGGATCCCGAAGGCGCCATAGCAACCGGCGGCGTAATGGCGAATGATCTTATTAGAAAAAACCTTGAGGAATTCCTTGGAATCCCTATCGGCAGGCCGGAGCATTACAATAACATTGCAGCGATAGGTGCAGCGGTAAAAGGAATCGAAGAGAAGAACAGCTTTGTCTTTAACCTTGAGCAGCTCGAAAAGATTGCTGCATACGGCAGAGAAAAAAGGAAGTACTCACCGCCGCTGTCAAAATCACTCGACAAAGTACACGAGCAAAGCCGGAAACTCGCTGAAACAATAAAGCAGGGAACGGAAGTTGTTCTGGGAATAGACGGCGGCAGTACTACAACCAAGGGGGCACTGGTCGAACTTAGGACCGGAAAGCTGCTGGACAAGCTTTATATCAAAACACACGGCAATCCAGAGGAATCGCTGAAAAAGGTTATAAAATATCTTCGAAGGCACAAAGACAAGGTATTTGTCAAGGGGGTCGGAGCTACCGGTTCGGCAAGAAAACTGTACGAGAAAATTCTGGTAAGCCAGGAAAAAACCGGGGCTTTGCAAAAAGAAGGCATTGAAAGCGCGGACAGAATAACTGATGAGATAACCTGTCACGCTCTCGGCGTCAAGCATTACGACTCCGATGTTGATACTATCTTCGAAGTGGGCGGCCAGGACATGAAGTTTACGAGCTTTGCCGCCGACGGAACGGTCAAGGAAGCGAAGATGAATTATAGCTGCCAGGCCGGTTCCGGACAGACCCTCGAAAACATGGCGGACATCATAAATCTCAATGTGGAGAATTCCCTGCAAGAGGCCGCTCTGAAGGCCGAGAGAGTTCCGATTATCGACTCGACGTGCGGCGTTTTTATGGAGATGGACGAGAACAGGCTTATCGCCGAGGGATTTGGCAAAGAAGAGATCGCCGCTGCGATATTAAGGGGAACGGCGGCCAGCTACTACCTTAAATTCGTCGGTGGCTCTGGGCACACCGGTAAGAAATGTTCCGCACAGGGTGGACCGCCATTAGGCAAAGCTTTTCTTGCCGCTCTGGCGCAGGTAACGGACAAACAAATAGAGGCTTATCCACACAGGGAGATGTTCGGTGCATGGGGACAGGCGCTGGACATCATTGAAAAGATAAAACAGTTGGAAGAGCAGGGCAAAAGCTACGGTTCGGCATTCAGAGGCTGGGACTTGGTGGATATGCCTTTTGAGAAACACAAGGTGTCCTGTAAAGAGCTGTTTAAGGAAAAATCGTGCGGAATGAGGGACTGCCAGCTCGAAATCTTTTCCATCGAGGCCGACGAAATTATTACAGGCGGTTTCTGCCCCAGGGGAAACTCCGAGACAGCCAGGAAGCCGAAAACAGACTATGTTGAAAGATACCATAAGATATACGAGAAACATTTCAAGAAACAGGGATGTCTGCTGAGCGAGCTTGCTTCGGCAAGGGCGGACAACGGAAGCGCGACAACGGTGGGCATAAAGAGAAGCACGGCGACGCTTGGAGAGAAGGGAATATGGAGTGCTGCCTTGTTCAATAAGCTTGGTTTCTATCCGGTCGTATCACCGAAAACAGATAAGGAAATCGCAAAATTAGGAGTCGATAATTCGAGGACCGAGTTCTGCATAGCAAGGAAGCTTGCAACGGGACACGCATCGGTATTGAACAGGGACACGAAAATCGAGTACTTGTTTAATCCGAGTTTCATTGAGCAGAGAATGGACCGTCCTCCCGATTTAAAGTACTGCATATACACCGAATCTGAGGGTTACATCCTAAACGATGTACTTTCTCTCGATAAAGACAAGCAGATCAATCCAATATTGCACTTTGGGGATGAGGGGCTTCTTGTCAGCGAGATCAAGCAGGAATTTAACAGGTTAAAGTTCGGATTTACGAACCGGCAGATAAAGGACGCTATCGGGTACGCGTACGAGGCGGAGAATGAATTCAAAAATAATCTTTATGCCGAGGGTGATAAATTCCTCAAGAAGATAGAGGCAAATAACGAAAAGGCCTACGTCGGAATCGGCAGAGATTATGTCCTGCTCGACCCCGAGGCAAGCTCGAACTCCGGGAATATGTTCTCTCAGATAAGGGGCTTGCACTACATACCGCAATTGTTCCTGGAGCACAAATTCGCAGATATCCGGCTCGACGATGTGGTCGAGAATGAGTTCTGGGTACAGAGCGTAAAAATACTCAGAGCGAATCTGTATGTAGCGGATCATCCCAATTTATTTGCGATAAGAATGATGAATTTCGCGTGCGGGCCGGACAGCTTAAAAATTTACCAGGAAGAAAAAATTCAGCAGGCGGCGAATAAACCCGTACTTGTACTGCTCACGGATGCCCAAACCAACAACGCTCCGTTTGTCACCAGAACCGAAGCGCACGAGAGAGTCGTCAATCAATGCAGGCAAAGAAAAATAAATATCGAACAGCTCAGAAGGCGCTCTTATGACGGTTCCGAAGAGAGAACGTGGTTAATTCCATATATGGGCAATGCCAGTTTAATTGGTGCCGCAGGGCTGAGATACTTCGGCGTCACCAGCATGGTTTTACCTACGGATACGCAGAGGAGCTACGAAGCAGCCAGGAGACACATCTATACGGAGGTCTGCCATCCGCTTAAAGGCGTGGTCGGTGACGCGATTGCTTTTCTCGAAGAGGAAATTGAACGAAAAGGCAAGCAGCACGTCGAGGAAAATTATCTTGTCATGATGCCAACGACAAGCGGACCGTGCAGGTTTGGAAAATATACCGAGCTGATGAGGGAATTTCTGGACAAAGAGGGCCTGCAGAAAATCCCCGTCGCCGGCCCATCCTCGGAGACGGATTATCTCGACATACCTTTTCCGAAGAAACTCAGCGTCTCGGACACGACGAGAATGCAGCAAATGCTGTTTAAGGGCATCAAGGCATCGGACCTGCTCGAGGACATTTTCCTTAGATTCAATCCGTACGCGGAAGATAAAGAGGCGATGGCAGAATTGAAGCAAGCAAGGCTGAACGAGCTGGAAAAGGTTATCGAAAGCGGCGCCGAAACACCCGATTTAATAGAGTGGGGCCAAAAAACCGTCTCTCTGTTCAAGGGTTGTAAGCTAAGGAACCAGGAAAGATATCCGCTTGTCCTCTACATAGGAGAGATCTACGTACGCCAGCATGATCCCTGCACGAATTTTGTTATTCGCCAATTGGAAGATAGCGGCCTTGAAGTCGTAAGGGACCCCGTCACAGACTGGCTCGATTACGTCAATAAGATGAATGTGAGAAATGCAAGAAGAGATCTGGGGTTGCGGCTCAAAAGCCTCGATCCCGGCAGGATATTGAAAATGGCGGGAAAATACGGCAAGTCCCTTTTGAAGGCCAAATACATGTCATCTGTTGAGCGGAAGATCGCCGGGCCTTTCCATGAAGTCCTTCGCGGCAGGCACGTACTACCCAAGCCGATAAAGATTATCGACAGGTTGGAAAAAGAACACGAGTATCATGGAAATATTGAAGGGGAATCTCCGCTGAGC
>DAOVMB010000036.1 GCA_030630905.1 Sedimentisphaerales bacterium | reverse complement strand
CTTTAAGCTTACCGGCAGTCTGAAAGCTTACCTGGCAAGGTGCGTTGCCAATCGGGTGCGTGATCTGATGCGGACAAGACACAGCCGGACCAAGGCCCTCAATTCGGAGCGGATTTGCTCGGCAGGCGTGGATTCGAGCGAGCCCAGCCAGTTCATTACCTGCAACGAAGAGTTGCGGCTGTTAAGCTCGGCGCTGGCCAAACTGCCGGATGAGCAAAGAAAAGTGATTGTGCTGCACATACACGGCCAAATGCGATTCAGGATTATTGCTAAATCACTCGGCATCTCTGTCAATACAGTTAAGGGTCGATACAGGTACGGAATTCGCAAATTGCGGTCGATATTGAATAGTGAGATATAGAAATGAGCTCAGCAGAAAAGATAAAAAGATTGTTTGCCAAATCAGATGTTACGGTCCACTCGAAAGTCGATGACAGGATTGTCAGTGATGCTTTAACAGCGTTCAATAAATCTGAAAAAACAAAACCAGTCTTTGCTGAGCCAAATACATGGAGAATGATCATGAAAAATAGAATAACAAAGATAGCCGCCGCAGCGGCGATAATCATAGCTGTAATAGTAAGTATCAACTATCTCGGCGGCTCACCTGACGGTGCAAGTGTCGCTTGGGGCCAGGTTTTAGAACATATCGAGAAGGCTAAAACCTTAACTTGGAAATTAACCGTTACTAAGGAAGGAACTTAGACGATTTATCGATATATGGTTCTTGAACCATATTTTATGCGAGTTGAATGGCCGGATGGAAAGGTCGAGATTTCAGACCACCGAGAGGAGATGGCTCTAATATTAGACCCGGCAAAAGAGATTGCTACCGTACGTCATGCCAGGCGGCAAACACTGAATTACTACAACTATTTTCTACACTTCAAAGATGGACCTGGTTTGCCTGTTAAGGAAATAAGCAGTCGGGAAATTAATGGTAAACGGGCAATTGGATTTCGTTTGGAGATGCCGAAAGGACCCAATGGATACTATGGAGTTTCCCAAAACAATGAACCTGTCATAGACTTTGAAACTATTATGTGGGTTGATCCTGAGACGCTACTGCCTGTGCTCAAGGAAGTCACTATGGTTGGTGCTGATGGACGTACCACGCATGTGATTACTGATGAAATTGTTCTCGATGCAGAATTGGACGAATCTTTATTCAGCCTTGAGACACCCGCCGGATACGAGCTACAATATGATAGCGAAATGTATGACCGGATGAAATCAGCCTCGGATATGGGCCGAATTCTAAAAGCCTGCGCGATTTATGATAATCAACAGGGTCAATGGCCAAACAGCTTGCAGGATCTTGACTTACCCAGCATCGACGATAACAGCTACATTTACTTAAAACCATCTGCCCAGCCGAGAGGCCGTAGAATTGTCCTGTACGATGTATATGACGTGTGGGAAAGTGGGATTAATGTCGGTTTTACTAATTATCGTGTTGAGTTCATTGAAGATGAAACAGAGTTCCAACATCTGTTAGAACGGAAGTAGCTCCACGAAAAGGAGAGTAGCGAAGCTAATAGAAGGCCGGGCTGGTTTTTGGCTTGGCCTTTCTTGTTTGGCCGGTTAGAGAATCAGCTTTTGAGCTTCTTGACTTTTTGCCACAGAAATTCGCTCAACTCTTTCGTCCCGGAGCCAGTAACTGCTGAAATTGGGTGGACCGGCTGCTGTAGCTTTTCAGTCAATTCTTTTACGATTATTCCGTCCGGATCGAGGTCGATTTTGTTGGCGACGATGATTTCTTGTTTTTGTGCTAAGGTCTTGCTGTAGTTCTCCAATTCGCTGCGAATGGCTTTGTAGTTCTCCACGGGATCCGAGCCGTCTGTCGGCATGATGTCAAGTATATGAACGAGCAGCGTTGTTCTCTCTATATGCTTGAGGAATTCGTGGCCGAGGCCGGCTCCGGCGTGTGCTCCTTCGATCAGGCCGGGAATGTCGGCCATCACATACCGGCGATAATCGCTCAACTCGACAATACCCAGCACCGGCTCGATTGTGGTGAAAGGATAGTCGGCGATTTTCGGTCTTGCCGCTGAGCAGCGCGATATGAGAGTGCTCTTGCCGGCGTTCGGCATTCCAACCAAGCCCACGTCGGCAATGAGTTTTAATTCGAGTCTGATATTTCTTTCCTGGCCCTTTTTGCCCGGCACGGCATTTCTTGGGGTCTGATTGGTGGACGTTGCAAAGGCCTTATTACCTTTTCCACCTTTACCGCTGCGACAGACGCGGACCTTGAGTCCTATCTCGTTCATATCTTTGAGTAGCAAATCCAGGTCGGTATCGTAAATTAGTGTTCCCGGCGGGACCTTGATGATCAGGTCGTCGCCATTTGCTCCGTGCTTGTTGTTTCCCGAACCGGGTTGGCCGTTCCGGGCCTGCCAGTGATGTTTGCCGGCGAAGTCTAACAGGGTATCGATGTTTTCAACGGCCTCGAAATATACGTTGCCTCCGCGCCCGCCGTCGCCGCCGTCAGGGCCGCCTTTGGGAATAAATCTTTCTCGCCGAAAGCTGACACAGCCGTGACCGCCGTCTCCCGCCTTGATCCAGATTTGTGCCCGGTCTATAAACATAATATTTGTATGTCGTATATCGTATGTCGTATGTCGTGGCGGAATTCGATATAAAAAAAGGATGGTAAATACCATCCTTTTTTTACCGTTTATTGTTTATTCTTCTCAGATGACGTGGATTTTTCGGCCCTGAAATTGCACCTTTCCATCCGCGGTGGCGAACAGCGTATAGTCCCTGCCCATGCCGACGTTGTTGCCGGGAAAGAATTTCGTCCCGCACTGTCGTACGATAATCGCGCCGGCTTTGGCCACCTGGCCGCCGTACAGTTTCACACCCCTATACTGCGGATTACTGTCTCTGCCATTTCTCGAAGAGCCTTGTCCCTTTTTATGTGCCATAATAAGTTACCTCTAATCAATGCAAACTTAAACTTATCAAATTCTCGAAAACATCATTCTAACAGCCTTTACCAAGGCTGTCCAGAGAAATCTCTACAATTTTCGGTCTAAATTTTAGCGGGTAAGCTCCAGTTTCAGGTCGTCGAACCATGCCTTGCCCGTCGACAGACCCCAGCCGCCAAACAGGCAGTTGATCTGCACAGTCGCGTTTTCGCCCGAATCGAACTCAAGCTCGACTTTCGTCCAGTTTGTGGTTCCTGTGACAGCCGGCGTGTGTAAGGGCTGAATATTGTGCAGATTCAATAATGCTCCGTTCCCGGAACCGGCGGCGAGATTTTCCGTCTTGATCCAGACGGATAACTTGTATTGCGAGTGCGGCTTGACGGTTACTGTGGTCAGCCAGCCCGCATCGGCGCCGCGTTCGGAGGTAATCAAAACGCATCGTTTGCCCGAGCGACCTTCCCGGACGTGAGCGAATTCAGCTTGCCCGCCGTACGTTTGCATCTCCCATCCGGCGGGCTTGCTGCCGATTTGTTGCTCGAACGAAGAGTTCCGTATCATTCCCGGTGGCGTCAGTGGCTGAGCGGCAGGGGGGGTGCGCGCCAGCCAGACCGCCATTTCGCCGGTGCCGCGGTGCGCCCATGCGTAGTAGGGGATCGCCATGAAATCCTGCTCTGTCTTCAATAGGGATTTTTCATCTTTACCGAAACTTACCGCCAGCGCTTTGCCGCGAATTACAGTCAGGCCTTTGAGCAAATCCTTGCGGTATTCGCTCGTTAGTTTTGTATCATCCGCCAGGATGCAGTTAAGGACATGACCATTATTATCCGGCCATTCGGCGCAGTACACAATCGGTCCGCGCTCGATCGCGGCCTTACCTACGTTTTCGGCGACTTTATCATGGGACAGCACTCGCCGTACCGGCATAGGAAGATTCAACTCGATTGTATCACCCTTGCGCCACGTGCGGTCAATACGTGCAAAGCCTTTCTCCACGTCCGCCGAGACTTTCTCGCCGTTGACTTTCAGGCTGACTTGTGCATTGCTGTGGTTCATATAGCGATATAAGTCACCCGGCACCGGTTGATTCCGCGCCCAGCCCGGAATGCGAACGCAAATCACAAATGCCCCGGCAGCCTCTGGATCAACGGTCATTTTGATCCGGCCGTTCCAGGGGTACTGCGTTTGTTGCTTTATTCGCACGGTGTGGTCCTGCATCCTGATCTCCGCCGAGCCGGCGGCAAACAGGTTGACGTATAAGACGGGGCCATCCTGGGCGTACATGTATCCGGGAACGGAGGCGATGAAACGGGTCATGTTGCCGGGACAGCAGGCGCAGCTGAACCAAGGGCTGCGCTTATGCTGGCCGTGCGATTCGAGCGGATTTGGATAGAAGAAACCGTCGCCGGTCAGAGATACTCCTGAGATCAGCCCGTTGTAGAGCGTCCGCTCCAGAACGTCGATGTATTTTGCGTCGCCGTGAAACAGGAACATCCGGTGATTCCACATGACATTGCCGATTGCCGCGCAGGTTTCGCAGTAGGCGGTTGCGTTGGGCAACTCATAATTCTTGCCGAACGCTTCGCCCGAGCTTGTGGCGCCGATGCCGCCGGTCAGATACAGTTTTTTTGTGACGACGTTTTCCCAGATTCGGTCGATTGCCTCAAGGTACCGCCGGTCGCCGGTGAGCGCCGCGACGTCCGCCATGCCGCAGTACATATAAGAAGCCCGGACAGCGTGACCCACGGCTTCACTTTGCTCGATCACCTTTTCGTGTGACTGGTTGTATGGGCTTTGCCCTGGCCCGCGCGTTTCGAGAAAGAACCTGGCCAATTTTAAGTATTTCTCATTTCCAGTCGCCCGGTAGAGTCTGGCCAAACCCATCTCGATAATCTGGTGGCCCGGTGCAGTTTCATTCCTGCCTGGCCCGAATACCTGGTCCAGAAAATCGGCATTCTTAACAGCAACATTCAGCAGCGTTCGTTTGCCCGTGGCCCGGTAGTGTGCAACTGCCGCCTCGTAAAGATGGCCCATGTTGTATAGTTCATGACTGCCTCCGAGTTTCGACCAGCGCTGCTCGCCGAACCAGTTGAGAAGTCTCCTGTGATTGTTTGTCCGGCAGGTGAACAAGTAGCCGTCGGGTTCCTGTGCTGCGGCGATCTTGACAATCAGATCATCCAGGTACTTCTCAAGCTTTGGATCGGGATGCACGCTCAGCGAATACGCGGCGCCTTCGAGAATCTTGTACGGATCCGTATCATCGAAGGGACAATCGCCGCGATGTTCGCCTTCCATCAGGCCGCCGGCGATGGCAAAATTGTCGATTCGCCCGGTCTGCTCGCACTGGCTGAAAGCAAACGGAATCGAAACCTTCCGGTTTGCCTCCAGGCGGTGCGACCAAAATTCATCGGCAATCCGAACATCTGTAAAGGGTACGGGCTGCACCGGATAATCCTTCTTTGCATGCCCGGTTGCGGCATCCGACTCTCCGGGACTAATTGCCAAACACATCCCAAGTACGATAGCTGTAAGCCCAATTACAAATCTTGTGTTCACGCTAAATCCTTTCTCTTTCGATTTTCTATGCTGCTCAGACTAAATATACCACTCATTCAAACGTGTCGCCAAGCTTTAATTTGGTTGAAGAATCAGTCGGGTTGATGCACTGATACTCAACAAACTTATTCTGCAAGGCTCTCGCTATAGTACTCGCTGATATCCAGGATAATCCGGGGCATTACATAACAAGGGTTGAATGGATTTCCACTCGGATATGACGTGTGGAAAGGAGGCTACTGCAGTGTACTTAGAATATCGCCGGACAGCAAAATTGTCATAAAAATGTTGTCGTTTAAGAAGATTTTTAACATTTTTTTCAATATCCTGATAACGAGCTCCGGCATTGACTCCGGCTTTCATATTCAGTGTCTTTTGTGCCCCTGAGCAGATGCCTCGGAGGATTAAATAAGTGCATTCTTAATAGTGAAAACGCCGTTTATGAGTTCGGTTACACGAGCCGTATTACTACCTTGATCGCCTTAAAAGCCTGGCAATAATGAATATTGTCCTGCACTCGATTAGTTGTCGCCGTTCCATTCACGATCTCTCCGGCGTAAACTGGATATTCGTAAGCGGCCTTAAAACTCATTATTAGTATTGAGAGTGAATTTTTTGTTATGTCAGGCCAGCCGTTTTCTCTGCTATCATCTCTTTCCTGGAAACTTCAAAGCATGAACATGATCCTTGATAACTGACCTGATATAGCTGTTTTAAAGCTGTGCAGAACACAATATAACGCCTGTTTTCGTGACAAATTCCTTATCTATCCGTCCTATAAAAGGCAGAAGAATTTCGAATAATTTTGCCGATGGACTATATGATTGAGTAATGAATCACATAGTGTGATGCTGAGGCAGATAACCACGACGTAGTGTACAAATCCGAGATAGTAATCACTACTTTTTAGCAAGGAAGAGAGAAATGGAGACCATAACAAAGATAATGAAAAAGCGTTATTTTAGAAGGGGGATCATCTATTTTCTGACGTGCAATCTGATTTTGAACACATGGCTGCCGGCCGTGCTGGCCACACCTACGCCTATCGACGGCGGATTTACGGTGGGTACCGGTTCAATCGATCAGGTCGGAAACGCGACCAACGTCGTAGTCGATCAGGTTCAATCGGTTATTGAGTGGACCAGTTTGGATACTGTTGGCGGCGAACCTGGAGTTCGAGAAAGTCTGAATTTCTCACAGGGTGGACTGAGCAATTCTGTCGTGTTAAACAGAGTAATGTCGGGATATGGAACGCAATTTTACGGCGACCTCAATGCCACAGGTATGCGTATTTTTATTGTTAATCCCGCCGGCGTTATCTTTGGTGAGGGTTCTACCGTCAATGTTACACAGTTGGTCGCTTCCAACCTCGATATTACGGACGATAAATTTTTAAGTGGTGATTATGAATTCGTGGGCGATATTGAAGGGGTGGACGTCTATGAGAGACTTGGAGTAATCAACAATAGCGACGACATATACGCTGCCGAAGGCGTGGCGCTTGTCGGCAGGAAAATTCTCAATACCGGGACTATAAAGACAGGTGAAGGTGGATTTGTCGTAATGGCCGCCGGAGACAGAGTGCTCCTTGGCGAACCCGGTAGCAACATTGTCGTTGAGATGGACTCGGTTACATTACCAGGCGATGGAAATGGTGATGTAATAAACGATGGCGATATAGAGTCTCTATCGGGGACGGTAATCCTTGCTGCCGGTGATATTTTTTCGTCCGCGCTGGGGCTTCCAAAGGTCTCAAGTGGTATTGGCAAAATAGAACAAAACGGTAGTATCCGTGTCGACGGTACCAGTGGTGATGGTGGCGGCGTTAGCCTGACGGCAGCCGATGAAGTTGTTCTTGCTGCAGGTAGTTTGACGACCGCTAATGCAGGGACCGCAGGTGAGAGCGGCCTGATTATCGTCCATTCCAAGGGCCGGACAACCGTTCAGGCGGGCGCACGAATCGAAGCTAAAGGTGGTTATGTGCCGTATAACATTGTTGATGAATTCGATGATGTCGTGGATACCAGCATTGAGATAAGCGGTAACTATGTAAATTTCGCCGGCGATGTCGATGCTTCCGCATCGTACGGCAAAAGAGGCAAGGTTATCATCGACGCTTTGAATATGACCATTGCGGATGGTTCTATGCCCGATGCTCCTCCTGATAATACAGTCTATGAGGAGTGGATTGAGCAACAGTCGTATGCGTCAACGGATGTTGAGCTGGTTGCCCATGCAAAAACGGGAGGAAATATTATCGCAGAACCTATAAGCGATGGCGTAATCGAAGGAGGAAGCGGCGATATTGTGCTTCGTACGAAGTATGACACTGGCGGAATTACATTTATGCCGGGAACTAACGGAGACCGAACTGCAATCCACACCACCGAAGGCGGAAATGTCTATATGCTGGCTGGCGAAGGCGGAATTGCAATCGGCGATATTATTTCGTTTGTGCCGCAACACGCTCCGGAGGAATGGATTGTCGAGCCGGGTAAAATCAGACTCCTTACGACAAATTACGGCGATATCACAACCGGACAATTGTCGGTGGACGGCGGCAGCTACGATGAAATCTCAGTAATTGCTTCCGGCGATCTCACGATTAATGGTGACGTTACAACATACGCTCATCAGGTAGATGAAGATTTAGAGGTTGGCCAGGCTATAACATGCCTTGTATCCAAGCACGGCGACGTAGAAATTAATGGTATCGTTACGGTCGAAGCTCATGCCAAATATGAAAGTACGGCTGATATTCATATTGATGCAGGTCGGGATGTTAGAATAGATCTTGGCGGAGGCCAGATGCGGGCGACCGCGTTAACCTCAGCAGAAGGTTCGGCCAATGCCTCTGTGTTAATACATGCCGGAAAGGAAACGGAACCTTCTGAAAAAGGTAATATTACCATCGCGAATCCGAAGCATGCCGATAAAACTATTTATCTTCGTGCTCAAACTCAAGGCTCTAAAACGGAAATATACTCGGATGGTCAAGCTCCTGAGGATATAGAAATTACGGATGGTGAATCTCGTTCAAAATTGGAGCTGGACGAGAAACGTACCGGCGATTGTCCTGAATGTCCGACGCCGCCGGGTTTGGATCCTCCACTGCCGCCGATAACCGTGGACGATACGACCACCACCCACATGGGTGATTTCATTACGGAGAACGTGCTCGACAACGACACTCTTCCTCAGGGCGGTGACCTCACAGCCCATGTGATCGCCGAACCCGAACATGGTGTGCTGGTGGATTTTGACCCGGATACCGGCGAATACACTTACCAGCCGGATGAGGGATTTGTTGGCGAGGATACCTTCACATATATCGCCACTGACGGCGAACTCTTTTCCGAAACGGCTACCGTGACAATAACTGTTACCAACACGCTGCCTGACCTCGGCGACGATACGGCGACAACCCATATGGGCGACACCGTCACGGGAATTGACGTTGTGGCTAACGACGCTGATCCTGATGGCGATGCGTTTACGGTCGACTCCTTCGTGTATCAAGGTGAAGGTACCCTGGTCCGGAATGATGATGGAACATTTACTTATACACCGCCGGAAGGTTTTGTCGGAGAAGACAGCTTTTCCTATACGACCAGCGATGGTCAGGATGGCGTGTCCTCTGAACCAGCCACGGCTGTTATTACTGTAACGAACGCACTGCCCACTTTGGGTGACGATGCCGCGACGACCCATATGGGCGACCCGGTCAGTGGTATTGACGTGTTGGCCAACGATGCCGATCCTGATGGGGATGCGTTTGCGGTTGATTCCTTCCTATACGAAGGCAATGGCACGCTAATACAGAATGACGATGGAACATTTACATATACACCGCCTGAGGGCTTTGTCGGAGAAGACAGCTTTGCCTACACGACCAGCGACAGTCAGATCGGTGTATCTTCTGAATCAGCCACGGTTACGATTATGGTGATAAACGCGCTTCCCACCCTGGCCGACGATACGGCGACGACAGAGCAGAATATCACTGTCACTATCGATGTGTTGGCTAACGATTTCGATCCGGATGGCGATCCGCTTTCCGTGGACGGCTTCACTTACGAAGGCGGCGGGACCCTGGTATTGAACGATGACGGCACGTTCAGCTTCACGCCGGAACAGGGCTTTGCCGGACAGGACAGCTTTACGTATTCGGCGGCGGACCCCGAAGCCGGAGCCGAACTTGCTCTGGCCAATGTGATAATTACAGTCAATTCTACACCTGTTGTTGCTGTGCCGTTTATCGCTCCGACGCCGGGTCTTGAGAGAATCGAATTCGATGTTTCGGGTTGCCCGGCACTGGTAAAGTGGGCTGCTGCGGAACTCGGAATTGATGAAAGAGTGATGCAGATTTGGACGGTAAATACATTAGCTTCTTCCCAGGATATACAGCCGTGCGATGCATGCGAAAAACTTAAAAACGTAGCTGCGATTTTACGGGATGACGGAGGGACTCGTATTGCCGCTCTTGCCCAGGTCATCGATGAGTTAGCCTCGAATACTGCACCGCCGACACCCGAAGAGATGGCATCGGTTGCCGATGCAATCTCACGCAATTCTCAAGCTAATAACCATTATGCCGTAGCCGGAGAATACCTGGATGCTCTTGTTGTGTATGTTGGTGTATTGAACAGCGACCTGAACTTTTCTACAGAAGAGTCGATAATATTTGCGGCGGAAAAGTATATTGCTCCCCTGGCCGAGAACCAGAATGCCGGCCTGACTGCCTATATTGCAGAGAGACTGGCTGCTCTGGAAGGATCATAGTTACCAACGATTCTGGATTCCCGCTTTCGCGGGAATGACAAGCCACAGAATCAATCATGACAGAATACCAGCGCTTCGGGTGGGCTGCCGAAAAGCCCGAATATTATTCGTGCCGATAGACTTCCCAGCCCATGTAGGTGTCAAGAGCTTCGGCGATTGCGTCGGCCTTTTGTGAGATGTTGACGGCAACGTGGTGCTCGAAGCCCATCCTGCATATATACTGCATCAATATTTGGAGATCTGCGATTTTCATCACGCCGTAGCCACCGAACGTATCGAGCTTGTCGTTTGTGAACTGACCTTCGCCGACGTAAGCGCTGATGATGCCGGTCGCGTCATCGGTAGTTGTTCTGCAGAATGTTGCCTTAGCCGGTGCGATCCTGCCGACAATGGTGCCGTAGGTGTTTTCTTTGCCGACCGACCCGGCAATGATTTCCTGATAGTCCATCTTCGAATTGCCGAAGAACGATTTCGGCAGATTGCTGCAATGGAATAAGACGGCCTTGTCGGGATCGGAACCGTAGTTGTTGTTCCAGTCCAGAAGCGCGCTCGGCGAGCCGCCGGCAAGCTGGAGGATGTACATCCCCAACAGGCCTGTAATATCGACCTCGCAGGCGCTGGGCACCAGCGATTCGCTCATTATACTCATGAGCGTGCAGGGTACGATTCCGAAGAATTCTTCCAGGGCGGTCCAGCATTGGATTGCAGTGCCGTCGAGTTCGGTCTCTTTGATCCATCGGTCGATGACATAGCCGAATTTAGCCATCTTCAAAAGCTTGTCGGTAGGAACCGATTGACACGGCGTGTATTTCCTGATCGCATCTAATTTCCTTTTAACCGCCCGGTTATTGTCGGCAAGCAAATCGACTCTTCCGAGGATTTCCGACAGGTCGATTGTCTCGACTGCTATACCTGAAAGCTCGAGGATTTTCTCGCTGTAACGAACGGTGTTAAATGCACCTGTACGGGCACCGATGGCGCCGAACCTTGCGTTTTTGAGGCCCTTTATAATCCTGCAGATCGAGGCGAAATCGTCCAGCTCCTGTTTGAACTGGGCCGAAGTGACTCCGACCGTGTGCGAGTTTGTCAGAGTATAAGGAATGCCTGCCTGCCTGAGATTATTACAGACGCTGATCTTGCCACAGAAGGAATCTCTTCTGCCGGCGATGGTCATACCGTCCTTGACGTCAGGCTCGGCCTGTATCAGGATCGGCACGTCGAGCCCGGAGCGTTTGATTGCCTCGGCAACTCCCTTTTCATCGCCGAAGTTCGGCAGGGTGACAATGATGCCGTCAATCTTTTCACCCTTTCCAGCAAACAGGGCGGCGCATTTTTTAGCATCGGCAAAAGTTTCAACCGTGCCGTATTTAGTTTCCTGCATTGAGAGTGCAACCGAGTTGAAGCCATTTTTCTTGAGCACATCAAGTATGTTTTTTCGTCCTTCTTTTGCTAACGCATCAGGGAAAAAGCCGCGGTTTCCAACGATTACGCCGAATGTGGTCTTTTTCATTTTTTTCTCTCCTTGAAATTTTGTAG
>DAOVMB010000176.1 GCA_030630905.1 Sedimentisphaerales bacterium | reverse complement strand
TATGCGACCGGCAAACTCAGCTTCGTGGAGGAGGGTATGATTTACTATTGTGTATTCGACCGCTTCTGATTCTGTAACTTTAATTGCTCATTTCATTTTTCATAATCGGCTGATTAAAACTATAGCTAAGTGCCTGCATCGATGCTGAACGTAACGCTTTTTTCGATAATTTTATTAGCTGCCACCCGGTGCTCCGTCATAGCTCAAGTAATAGCTGTTACTTAGAGCGAAAAAATCTTATCCTGAATCGGCCGCTTCACCTGGCGCACTCGGAAAATGTCTTATGAATTGAGCAATCCCTACCTAATTTTTTTTTCTGAAACTTGAAGTTTCGAGCCAGGCTTTGTATTTTATTCAAAATGAAGCTTGCTGCTTCATTCGACAGGTCATTATTTGGAGAAAACTAATGGATATAAACCGGCGGACATTGCAGTTTTTCGCCGGGCCGAAACTGGATAGTGACGGACCGAAAGCACTGCAGCACGATGGATCAGGCCCTGCTGCTCTATAACCTGCAAACCGGGCAAAAGGCCGAGCTGTGCAGGTGTGCCATGCAGGATAAGAAATACATTTCGGGTGACATACGCTGTGACTTTCATCCCCGCTGGAGCCGAAATGGTGACCAGATTTGCTTTGACGCCATCGAGCCTGTAAATGGAACCAGGCAGCTTCACATTGCGTACGTCAAAGGGCTGTAACATCCGGCTCAATAGGCGGGTGTTGCCATGTTGCATTTCAAGACGGACATCAGCCAAATCACGAGCATGATAATCAACGCTACCCATAGCGTGTGCAGAAATCTGATTTTGAGTGCCTTCTTTGCGCTCATCATACAAATCTCCCAATCACTATCTAATTATAGCATATATCGAACATGTACGGAAGAAATATCCAATATTGCACAAGGAATTTCTAATAACGAATGTTTCTACTTCGCTTAAGGGCAAGTGGAGAAAGAAGAGCTGCTGAATCTGGCATTTTCTTGAATTATTGAGCAGGGCCTGATATTCTGCCGGAAATGATGCTCGGCGGCGCCGCTGGGCGGGGGTGAATTAGAAACACCTCTTGCGATAGCGAACATGATTGCTGAGGGTCGGATCTAAACGAATACATCTGTTTGAAGTCTCATATGGGTTGAGTGAATTAAAAACCCCGCATGTGATTTGCGGGGTTAACTGTGGATCTGTGCCTATATTCGGGCACGGTGAATGTGTCATTGTTAGCCGGTTCCGAAACCGTTCTCGATGATCTTTAGTCCCAGTTGAATCCTTTCTTTTCTTCAAGCAATTCCTGTGTCCTATTCTTGATATTTTCAGCCTTTATTTTGGCATCCTGTGCTTTTCTGATGTCGGTTCTGCTTTCCTTAATTCGATTTTGCAGCTCCTCAAGCCGTTTAAGCAGCCATTCGTATACGATTTGTTTTCGTCTGACGATCAGGTCATACCGGTGCCCTACTACCTCCCCCAGTTCTTCGGTAAGCTTTTTCTTTTCCGTCTGGCTTTTAGCGGCATTGATTTTGCCGAGCAGTTGATCACGTCTTTTTTGCAGCCGTAAATCATCGATACGAACTTGTGCTAATTCGGGATTCCTCCTGCTCTCATTATAGATCCGGCCGTATTTCTTCCAGACCAGCTCATACCTCTGGCCGTAGAGATCGGGACTCCTCTCCTTCAATTTAGCCAAATCTTCCGCTTCCTCGGGCACATTTTTCGCAAGCCATTCGAGAAACCTGGCTCTCCTCTCTTTATGAAACTTCTCTATCCGTTCTCCTACGACTTTTTTTAATTCCTCGACGGCGTGCTTTCTAAGCTCCTCTCTGAACTTATCTGGTTCCTTTGTTCGCAGTTCTGCAAGTTCCTTTGCCTTTTCGGGAGAACGCTCTTTCAAATCCTTTAGAATGCGATCTACTTCCTCGTCCGTCAGGTCGAACCTGCCTCGCCCCGGTCCCCGTCTCGGTCCTCGTTCCGGTCCCGGCCCTCTGCCCTCATCTTCGGTCCAGATGCTGTCCTCATCTTTCTGGTTCCCGGCGCAGGGCCGGGTGCTTACGGCGAGTACTGCCGCTATTGCGAAAATAAAAATAATTGCGCGACTTTTCTCCATCTGTCTTACCCCTTCCAGAAATCGCTGTTGATTTCTATTAGTTCCATCTCTAACTCTACTAAGGTGCTGTCGCCGTTGCCGACCTCTTCGCCCGATTGCAGGGCCAGCACCTCGTCTTCTATCTGCTCGATTTGAGCGGTAAAAACTGCCAGATCCTCATCGTCGGCGGCAATATCGTCGCTTTCCCAAATTGCCGTCGGTATAAGTGAGGCATAAACAAATTCTCCATTTTGGGGAACGTCTTTTTCAAATAATTGCAGACTTAACGCGGCGACGATGAGGATTGCTGCGGCGGCGCCTACTACTTCGTAGATTATTCGCCTGACGCGGTGTGCTCTTGCGGCTGGCAAGCGCAGGGCTATTTCTGCCTTGATATTGGCTATGAGCATATCATCCGGCTCAGGCGCAGGATGCTCACGAAATATCCGTTCGGCCTTTTGAATATCCTCAACACATCTTTCGGCCTGTTCGGCGTCGAAGAATTTCTCGAAAAGCTCTCTTAAATTCTCTTGATTTCGATCTTCCATAATATTCAGCCCTCCATAAATTGCCGTAGTTTCTTTAGCGCACGGTGTGTCTTTGCAAGAGTCGTGCCCATCGGCTCGGACCGTATCTGCGATATTTCTTTGAAGCTCAACTGCGAATAAAAACGCAACATTATCAGTTCTCTTGTATCTTCGTTCAGCCTTCCGAGCTGAACTTGCAGTTTGTCAGCCAACTCGCCGTTGGATTGTTTGGGTTCTATTGTTCCGGACTTAAATTCTGTTATTTGGACCTCGATCCATTTTTTTCGCCGCTGCTTACTACGTAAATGGTCGTGAAAAATGTTAGATGCAACCTTAAACAGCCAGCTTTCGAAAGATCCTCCCTTGTACGAACCGATTTTCTCCACTAACTTAACAAATAGCTTGCTTAGCAGTTCATCACTGATGTCGTTATTGCCCGTCAATCGGTAAAAATAACCATAACACCGGCTTGCATACATGTCAACAATCTGAGCGAAGCACTTAGCATCGCCGACTTTACAGCCAGTTATTATCCGGGCTAAGTCATTGCTTTTTGTCATATTCAAGCGTTTTTCACATAATTAGAGACGGTACAAGCGACTGATTTATTGCAAAAATCCAAAAAAACGACTTTTTGGATAACATTCGTGGTGCCCAAATGTGTGCCATTTAATTATGTACTAAATGGGAAACTGTGGGTCGGCACATTGATATCTGCTCAGTTATAGGTCTTTTCGGCAACAAAAGTACTGCAGGTCCCCCTTCAGATCCTTCCAGCTTCCAGGGGGATTATAAGGTTTCTTCTTCCTCATCTTCATCAACGTCGAGTTTCCAGTTCTCCGTTTCGTCAAGCTCGTTGATTTCTCGCTGCATGTAGCGGATAATTTTATCTTGAAGCGGTGCTAATTTCCCGTACCACTTGGTCATTCCCTGATAGCTGGCTACGAGCATATCCAGGCGGATTAGCTGCCATTTGGCGATGCACTCCGGCTCCTTAATATTAAGAAACGGATCGCATTTGAAGCTTCTACTGCCGTCCTGACCGATCTCACAAAACTCACAATCTTTGCACTGAATCATTTTGTCACCTCAATCTGAATCGACAAAAAACCGCCGTCTCCGGCAAGATCACGAATAATAGCGTGCCGCAAAACTCATCAATTTTTGAACTGCGGATTTTTTTTGCCCTGACTTTTGAAATTTTATTTTACTTGCCAATAGTATTATAATACCATACATTCTAAAGGCTTAAAAGCCCTTTATGATAAAGATTTTAACTGTTTGTGGAGAAATGAATGGCAAAACCGAGACGCAGACGCAAAGTGGGCAGCAAAAAAAGACGCGCCCGCTGGAAAATTAGGCACAAAATAAGCTAACCACCAATAGATTTTTTATCGGTGATTGAGTTAATGCGTAAATAAGCGGCCCTATTTGCGCATAAGCATATTTACGCATAAAATCAATACGCAGCACGGTAAATGAAGCATTTCAGTATTACTTTCAAGCCCGATGGCGAGCAAATCCTCATTCATTCAGGCGCGACACTTATCGAGGCCGCAGGACAGGCCGGAATCATTCTGAACACAGTTTGCGGCGGTAAGGGAACTTGCAAAAAATGCCTCGTCTATCTTGAACCGGACGCCCGGGAGGTCCTCGCCTGCCAGTATAAAATCGATAGCGATCTTACGGTCACAATCCCCGCCGGCTCCAGATTCTTCGAGCAGCGGATTCTCACCGAAGGTATCGACGCCGGGTCCCGGATTCAGCCCGACATCTATAAAAAGTATTTGCGGGAAGGTTCGGCCGCCCCGATATTCGGCTTGGCCATCGATCTCGGCACAACCACCGTTGTCGCCAGGCTCATCGATATGTCCGGCGGTGAATGCCTGGCTACCGAAGCCGCCCTCAATCCACAAACGCGCTTCGGCGACGACGTCATCAGCAGAATCGCATACGCTCAAACCGGCAAAGAATTCGCCGAGCTGCATGAAGCCATAATCGATTGCATAAATGACCTGACCGCCAGGCTCTGCACAAAAGCCGCCGTCGAGACAAACGGTATCTACGAAATGTGCGTCGCCGGCAATACGACGATGAGCCACATTTTCCTCAAACTGCCCATAATCCAGCTTGGCCAGGCGCCTTACGATGCCTATTCGCTCGATGCTCACAACGTTCCTCCCGGCGAGCTGGGTCTGCAGATAAATCCCGCCGGCAATATCTATACCGTAGAGAATATAGCCGGCTTCGTCGGGGCCGACACTACCGCCGTAGCCCTTGCGGCTGATATGGATTCGGCCGAGGAAATGACGCTGATAGTCGATATCGGCACGAACGGCGAGATAGTTCTCGGCACAAAAGACAAACTCTACGCGGCAAGCTGCGCCGCCGGCCCGGCCCTGGAAGGTGCACGCATAACCTGCGGCAGCAGAGCTTCCGATGGCGCAATAGAAGCAGTCGTGATAAATAAAGACGACATCGATCTGGATGTAATCGGAAACGTCCCGCCCCGCTCGATCTGCGGCTCAGGCCTGATCGACGCCGTTGCCGTCATGCTGGATTTGGGTATTATTGATGCAACCGGCCGTTTTGCCAATCCCGGCACGTTGGAGCACAAACTGCCGCCGGCCATTTTCGCCCGACTCATCGAGCAGGATGGCGAGCCTGCCTTCCGCCTCGCCGGAGCTTCAAGCAGTCCGGTCTTTCTGTCCCAAAAAGACATCCGCCAGATGCAGCTTGCAAAAGGCGCCATCCGTGCCGGCATCAAACTCTTACAGCAAAAAATCGGCCTTGAAGATAACGACATAAAGCGAATCCTTTTAGCCGGCGCCTTTGGAAATTACATCCGGCGGAGCAGTGCCCTGCGAATAGGTCTTTTGCCCGCGGTTGAAGCCGAAAGAATTCATTTCGTCGGCAACGCAGCCGCCGCCGGCGCACAAATGATCCTGCTAAGCCGGCAATGCCGGGACCAGGCCGGTCAGTTGGCGCGTAAAATCGAATATGTCGAAATAGCTCACGAGCCGGGCTTCCAGGATGTTTACGCTGATTCGATGTTATTTAATACTTAGACTGCGTTTGAGAAGCGCATGGTGTCATTCTGAACGTAGCGCAGCGAAGTGAAGAATCTAATTTGTTCGTTATAATCCCAGATGCTTCGCGAAGTTTATCCTTGAGCAAAGCGAAGGGCTCAGCATGACAAAAGTCAGGATTAAGAGTCCACACGCACTTTCCCTGAGAAAATGCGAAGAGTTCTTAAAATAGTCTTAGGCATCATATTGATCGTCCTTGGAGTGGCGGCATTGCTAACACCGCTGACTCCAGGCTCGTGGCTGGCCCTTATCGGCCTGGAAATCCTCGGATTGAGAATCCTGCTCGAACGCAAGCTCATCTCTTTAGTCCCGCACAAATACCGCCGAAAGGTCAGAAACCTGTTC
>DAOVMB010000412.1 GCA_030630905.1 Sedimentisphaerales bacterium | reverse complement strand
TACTCATCGACGCGCCAGTAGTAAACCTTCGTTGATTCGAGCGTGCCGGGGCTATAGGTCGTAGGACCTTGCGAGAGTCCTTCGGTGGCATTGTTCACATCGTCAAAATCGGTGCCAATATATACTGTGTGCAATTTTCCGCCGAATCCCGCCGTCCAGCTAAGGGTCGCATTAGGATCTACAAATTCTGCTCCATCGGTCGGATTGGGGCCATAAGCAGTCTTAGGCGGAACTGTAAAGCTCCAGATATTACCCTTCCAGGGACTGTTCGGTTCCGCTTCGTTGACCTCGTCGATTCGCCAGTAGTAAGTCGTGCCGGGAACAAGACCATCAGGGAAAGCATATCCCGCAAAGCCGGCAACATAAAAAGTCGTAGTCTGGTTAACTCGAAAAGTATCGCCGGCGCCATTGTCAACGTCGTCAAAATTATCACCCATATAAACATCGTGCGAGACGGCGAAATCTCCCGGCGACCAGCTTAGGGTCACCCACGTCTCCTCGTGGAGGGCGCCATCTTCCGGGACGGGGCTAAGGGCGTAGGGGTATGCTTCACCCTGCATGGCCTTAAAAATCTCGTCTTGTGACAGAGCACGCTTGAATATGAAGAACATGTCCATAAGTCCGGTGAAAGGTCTTGCATTGTCGATATTGTATCCCACGCGCGCACCTGAGCCCCAGTCTCCGGCTATATCCGCAGGACTTGTAACATTTTCCTCCCGAACCACTTCCCCATTGATATAGAGTGTTGCCTTGCCCGTTGCTTTGTCGTATGTACCTGCAAAATGCAGCCATTCGTCCCATGTCACAGCACCTGCGCGTATATCGAAGATTGTAGTTCCGCCATCAGTGCGAAGCAGCCATCGAAAATTCCCATCGCTCCGGAGCTCGGGATGAACGAGCCAGGTGTTGTCTGATGCTCTGGCATTGAATATGGCGTGATGTCCCCCTGTATTCTCGCATTTTGCCCAGGCGGCAAGTGTTATACCAGACGTCGGAATATGCTCCGGAGGTATACTTGGACCATCCAGATCGAGGTAACTGCCGCTTGCGAATTTGGCGGCTCCGTTCCGCTTGCCGTCGGGATCAGCCGTGACATCGCCGTTTACAACACCGTCGTGGCCGTTCCCGGACTGGTCGGCAACGATATCGCCGACTTCGTCAAATGAATAGTATATGACCAGGTCAGGGTCGGCAAGAAGGTTAGCAAAAGCGTTAGCACTCAGGACAAACACCAAAAGAAAAGAAACTATGTAAAACAATTTTCTAAACATAATGATCCTCCTTATTGAAAGTTGAGATAATAAAACGGCGGATAATTACTTAACATTTGCTGCATTTTATCCTCATCTGACCGGAATATTTTTGACTTGAGACCACCTCCTTCCTTTAATGCTGGCAGTTTACTTATGAGGCAAAGATTCTATCTACGAAGTATATCAATCCGGTTGCCTTCTCTGCACTCTGCTGTTCCGTGCCTTTCTGTCAAATAGCGAAAAGACTATAGAAATATGACCCGTTGTAAAGCTATAATGCCCAATATAGAGGACTATGCGGGCCAGTACTTCACCAATCTTAGTATATACTAAATCTGCCATCTCAGGTCAAGAAAAAACTTGTGAAATTGCTTCCGGTCTCTCGTTCTACGATTTTTTCCTTGCAATCTGGTTTGGGGACAGCAATATTTGTTTGGATTCGGAATTATCGTTTCGTACGCCGCTGTTAGGCAACACATACGCTGAGTAGTATATATGACCTCCTGCAGATGTTGCAGTTTGAAAGGAGAAAGTCATGAAAAACAGAGTGGCCGTTTACCTGCTGATTTTCACAACGGTTAGCTTGCAAATCGCGTCGAATCTGCTCGCGGCCGAGGCTCCCAAGCCTCGCAGCCGCAGCGAAGTCAAAGCAGTCCTTGCGAAAGCCCCGAAGCCACCGGCAGGGAGGAAACTGCGCGAACTGAACATCGTCCTTGTAGCATTCAAGAAAGACCATGGCGACAACGAGCACGATTATCCTTTGTGGCAAAAGCGATGGGCCGTGCTGCTCGGGGGAAAAGACGCCGGGCGGGAAAACCAGGTAAATCTCTATGGCCCTGCACCGAAAGGCAAAAAGAAACGGGACCTTGCCGGCGCGCCGAAGGTGAATGTCTCGACCGCTTACGGATGGCCAGGCAAGGAGCAATTCGAGAAGGCTGATTTGGTTGCCGCGTTCTGTTACGTTCAGTACGACGAAGAAAAACTCAAGGACCTGGAAAAATTCTTGTCTCGGGGCGGAGGGTTCGTCATCCTGCACCCTGCGGTGATTATTCCAAAGGGCGTAAATATCGTCGACGAGGCGGCAAATCTCATGGGATTGGCGTGGGAATACGATTATACGCGCTGGCGCCACGGCCAAATGTCCCTGAAGATTGCAGCGGCGGATCATCCAATCTGCCTGGGACTGCCCGGTACGATTGATTTGCTGGACGAAGCTTATTGGCCCCTGAAAGGCGACCGCAGCAAAATCACGATATTGGCCACGTCCGATGAAACGGTCAGCGAAAACTCCGACCAGACCAAACCCGAACCGATGTTCTATACCTACGAGTACGGCAAGGGACGGGTTTTCAGTTGTATCCTCGGGCACTATACATGGACATTCGATGATCCTTATTTCCGCATTCTAATGCTTCGCGGCATGGCCTGGGCAGCGAACGAATCGCCATATCGTTTCGACAGTTTAGTAATGCGAGGCATCGAATTGGAAGATTAGAGTCAATAGGTAAATGTGTCTGCGCCGAGTGCAAAATTGCCCGGCTTTTGATGGTATTATAAAAATGAACAATGTTAAACAATTAGGAAAGGACAGATTATGAAACTTGCAGCAAAATTCAGAGCACAATCCGGGGCGATAATTACGAAGAAAGAGCTTGGCATTTGGATGGTTTGCATCTTATTGTTTGTCGTTTTGCCATCGACCGGGCTATACGGGCAGAAGCTGGATTTCGACGGCCTGAACATGAGCATGGCGAGTCTGCCCCGTTTGTCGAACGCCAAAACTCGCTCTGTCAGTCCCGAGAATTTCACAGGTGAAAAAGGCAAGGGAGGCATGGCAACCGAAGGCACCGGAGCGAGGGCAGCTCGCGAGCTGGGGCAAAAATGGAAAGTCTCTCCTTCGGTCAGGATCAAAGCCGGCCAGACATTTGTCATGGCCGATATCAAAGGTTCAGGGGCGATCCAGCACATCTGGATGACTCCGACGGGGAACAACCGGTTCAATATTCTGCGTTTCTACTGGGACGGCGAGGAAACTCCATCGATCGAATGCCCCGCGGGCGATTTCTTTGCGTGCGGTATGGGACAATATACAACAATTTCCTCACTGGCCGTTTGTGTGAATCCCGGCAGCGGATTCAACTGCTATTGGCAAATGC
>DAOVMB010000173.1 GCA_030630905.1 Sedimentisphaerales bacterium | reverse complement strand
CCGGCAAGACCGTACCCTTTGCTCATCGAGCGAAGGATAATTACGTTATCGAAGTCTTTAACCAGTACGGCACAATTCTCATCGGCAAAATCCACGTAAGCCTCGTCAATCAAGAGCACGCCGGAAAGCTCATCGGCTAACGAAGCCAGCTCGCCGACACTTATAAAGCTGCCGCTCGGTGCGTTAGGATTGCAAACTATCGTCAATGCAGCGCCGGTTTTTGTTAATTCGACCGGCAGATTGAACTCGTGGTCGAACGGAACTTCAACAACCTTACAATTTTGCAGATTCGCCAACACCGGGTAAAGCGAATAAGTCGGAGCGGGGTACGCGACGGGCCGGTTTTCATCACAGAAAGCACGAAAAGCAATAGTCAGCAAATCATCTCCGCCGTTACAGCACATAATATTCTCGGGGCTCAGCCCATGAATTTCCGCTGCGGCTTCTCGAAACGCAGTTCCAACAGGGTCAGGATATCGCCGAAGCTGCTCTACATTGATCCGGCTCAGCAGTTCTACGGCCTGTGGCGAGGGCAAATAGGGATTTTCGTTCGTGTTCAGCTTTATTATATCTACTGACTTTGGCTGAAAACCCGGCTCATACCCTTTTATCTTCTCAATATTGTCCCGAAAATATCCCATTGTTCACGTCTCGTATTGCTATAAAGAAAATTTCTTACTTAATTCGGCATATGCACCCTTTGTCATTCTGAGTTCTGATGTCGTTTATCAGGACGAAGAATCTTAGGGAAACATGTGGGCGTTGAGATTCTTCGCTCCACTTCGTTTCACTCAGAATGACAAGGCCGGCCGGATACCGGATTATTCTCGCAGATTATAAGGATGTTCGGGCCAAATTAAAAGGGAAGATTTTACGATTATCACATTGATTATTTCTTTTTGGCCGACTATGATAATATTGTCTGTGCGTTAATAGATGAAAAAGGAATATATAGAATGATATCAAAAGAACAATTTGATGAAGAAATACAAAACATCGTCAAACAATTAATTCACCTGTATAGACCGGAGAAAGTCATTCTTTTTGGCTCTTTAGCCAAAGGAGAAATAAATCAGGGAACAGATATCGACCTTTTTATTATTAAAAGTGAAGTTCCTGAATTCGGCGTAGATAGGATCCGCCAATTAGACACTATTATCAATTATAAACTGGCTACCGATTTTATTGTGTATAAGCCGGAGGAAGTTGAACAAAGGCTGAAGTTAGGTGACCCATTTGTAAAAAGCATACTTGAAGAGGGCAAAGTGCTTTACGATGCTGCCTGAAATTACCAAAGAATGGATACAAAAGGCTGACGAAGATTATGGATTTGCATCTTCGAGTATAAAACACACAGAGTACTTCGGACAAATATGTTTTCATTTTCAGCAAGCAGCCGAAAAGTATCTTAAAGTCTTTATAGTCGCCAATAAGCTGGATTTCAGACTTGTCCACAACTTGCTTGAATTATTAGCGATTTGTAGCCAAGCCGATCCAGACATTAAGCAATTAGAAAAAGCCTGTCGATTTCTGAATCCATTTTATATTGACACACGCTATCCAGTGCATTGGCCTACCTCTTATGATAAAAATACTGCACTCAAGGCAAAGGAAATGGTCGAAGAAGTCCGGGATTGGGTAATAAGATCACTGAATGTCTAATCTTGATGATTGACTGGAGGTTTTGAATGACGCCGAGGGATTTAGGGATTGAAAAAGGTGAAATTACCGAGTTTTGTCGGCGGTGGAAGATAAGCAGACTGGCTGTTTTCGGTTCTGCGTTACGAGAAGAGCTTCGACCCGATAGCGACATAGACCTGCTGGTAACATTCCGCAGTGATGCGGATTGGGCCATGTTCGACCATTTTACGATGGAAGAGGAACTATCGCGTATTCTCGGTCGGGAGGTCGATCTTATCAACGTGCGGGCCATAGAAGAGAATCCGAATCCGATTACCCGCCGCGAAATACTTGATTCTGCGAGGCAGATTTACGCAGCGTGACATAACTCGTCGTTCATGACTCGTTCCTAGTTTTTCTGTCATTCCCGCGAAGGCGGGAATCCATTTCCTGCCCATGCGGAAAATTTAAACAGCACTCCCTCAGGGGCACCCTCCGTAAGGTGTCCCCAGGGAATTACGGCGGGGCAACCGAGTTGCCCATTCTACTTTCTGTCGTCAGACAAGTTTAGCATTGCCAAGATGGCCTGCTTTAGCTCAGGAACATCTCGCTGTGTAATCTCACAGCATCTTGAAAAGTGTGAGAAGCCATAAATCGTTCTCGTCCCTTTTTGACGTTCTCCTCGATACGCCGGATACACTCTATGATGTGATGAAGATAAAAAGAGTCATCTTTCATAATGGAACGGCCTCACACAGCACTTGCTCGCGAATATAAGGATTGAGCGCTTTTTCCGTCACGACCTCCACAGGTCGGCCTAAAATTTCCTGGAGGTCCAGAATAAGGCCGGCGGGAAACCACGAGCTTGTTGTCGGGCCCACATCAATGAGAAAATCTATATCACTATCAGGTCCAGCCTCGCCGCGAACCACAGAACCAAAGATTCGAATATTGCATGCCCCGTGCCTGGCAGCTATATCTCGGATCTCATCTCGTTTTTCATAAAGAAGTTGTTTGATGTTCATATAAAAATCGTTTTCATTTGGATAAATATACGCTGCTTTCAAAATTTAATCATCGAATGTTATGATAAATTTTGTACATTTCTCTGTCAAGAGAAAATGGTGAGGCAAGCCTCACTCTGCCAATTAATTATAGAAGCCGAAATCGTATGCGGCATCATATAGAGCAACGATATTTTCAGGCGGCACACTGACCTGGATGTTATGAACATTATTGAACACATAGCCGCCTCCAGGCTTGAAAATCTCAAGATTTGCCCGCACATGGTCTTTGATTTGGCTCGGATTAGCAAAGGGAAGAACATGCTGGGCGTCGATGCCCCCGCCCCACAGTGAAATCCGGCTTCCGAACATATTTTTCAGTTTTTGGGGCTCCATATCGGGCAGGCCAATTTGAACAGGATTAAGAAAGCTTTCAAATTCTGAACTTGCCAGCAGCGAATGAGAGATTATTTATTTTTGGCAATAGTCTATCAGGCGGGCGATTTCGCGGCGCAGGTCTTTGCGATTCACAATCATATCCACAAAGCCGTGCTCTAACATAAACTCGGCCGTCTGAAATCCTTCCGGCAGCTCGATTTTAATTGTCTCGGCTATAGTGCGAGGCCCGGCAAAAGCAATCAATGCCCCAGGCTCAGCGATCAGACAATCACCCAGCATTGCAAAGCTCGCCGTGACTCCGCCGGTCGTCGGGTCGGTCAGAACGCAGATATAAAGTCCGCCCGCCTCGTCCAGTTTCGCTAAGGCCGCAGATGTCTTGGCCATCTGACCCAGCGATACCACGCCTTCATGCATCCTTGCTCCACCCGAGCAGCTTACTACGACCAGGGGCAGCTTCTCTTCAATCGCCATATCAACCGCCGCACAGAATTTCTCGCCGACCACGGAACCCATAGAGCCCATTAGGAAATTCGGCTCCATCACCGCAAGTACCACGCCCCTGCCCTTGATAAAAGCTTTGCCGATCAATATGGCTTCTTTAGCACTGGACTTTTTCTCGTCGACTTTGATTCGTTGCTTATAGGTGGTTCCCCTGAACTTAAAGCTAAGCGGATCATCGGAAGTCATTTCGCCAAGCACCTGTTGAAAAGAAGCTTCATCGGCCAGATAAGCAATTCGAGTTTTTGCTTCAATGCGAAAGTGATGGTTGCATTCCGGGCAGACGTTAAGGTTCTTCTCGACGGTGCTCTTATAGAGCATGTGCTCGCAGCCCGGACATCGCATCCAGAGCCCTTCGGGCATCTCCTTGCGCGGCTTCAGCGAAAAACCATCCCACTTTGATTTGGCTTTTTTGGTCATAACAACCTATATTTAGCCCCGCAATTTATTGCGGGGTTTCTCCACATCAATATAAAAACAATACGTGGGTTCTACCAAAAACTGACCAATATCGCCACAACAATTACGAACAGGCTTTTCGAATGGTGTTTATTGCGGCGATACGGTCGGATTTTGCAAATATTGCATTGCCCGCCACAAGCGTGTCGGCGCCATAGGAAACCACAATTGGCGTAGTCTGAGGGTCTATACCGCCATCGACTTCAATGCGTACATCGGGGCCGACGATCTCTCTGATTCGAGCAATTTTTTCCGCCGCTTCCGGCATAAATTCCTGTCCGCCAAAGCCCGGATGGACCGTCATTACCAGAACCATATCACAATGCGGCGCCACGGCGGCAATCGCCTCGACCGGCGTCTCCGGGTTCAGGCATATCCCCGCGCTGCAGCCCAAATCGTGCAGCTTGTCGATAAGCCTTAGCGGATCATCGGCCACTTCGATATGAAATGTGATATGGTCGGCCCCGGCCTTTACAAAAGGCTCGGCATATTTCGCCGGCTCGCTTATCATTAAATGAGCATCGAAAACCAGATCGCTTACCTTGCGGAGCTTGGCAATCACCGGCGGGCCGATTGTAATATTCGGCACGAAGTGGCCGTCCATCACATCCAGATGCACCATACTGACCCCGGCCAAGGTAATTTCGGCAATCTCGTCGGCCAGCCTGGCAAAATCGGCGCTCAGGATCGACGGCACAACTTCAATTGTTCCCGCTTTCGGCAGTCGCATCTTTTCCCGCTCCAGAGATTCAAATCTTTTCTGGTCCAGCAGGCCTTTATTACCTTTGGCTTTTTTCATTATCCGAATCGTTAGATGTTAATTATTTTTCATCCAGGACTGCGAGGCATTTGAATTTCTTGCCTTCGAGAAACTCAAGCGAAGCGCCTCCGCCGGTGGAAATATGGCTTATCCTGTCTTCCAGGCCAAGTATATTGACTGCGCTGGCACTGTCACCGCCGCCAATGATACTGGTTGCCCCGTTGTCCGTAGCCTCGGCAACAGCAAAAGCTACGGCCTTTGTTCCTTCATCGAAAGGCGTGATTTCAAAAATGCCCATCGGACCGTTCCAAACAATGGTTTTGGCATCGACAATCTTTTTTACAAACGTCTTGGCCGCCATCTGCCCTATGTCGACAGCCTGATAGCCAGGATCGATGTCACCCACGGCGGTACGGTGCGGCATAGAAGATTTCAAATCACGAACCACATGGTGATCGACGGGTAAAATTACTTCACAGTTCGCATCAGCCGCTTGTTTCAACAGTTCCTGACCCTTGTCGATAAAGTCGTTCTCACACAGGCTCTGACCGATACTTTTACCCTTGCCTTTGAGGAAAGTATACGCCATGGCTCCGCCAATGATGATACGGTCGACCTTGCCGATCAAATTTTCGATCACGCCGAGCTTATCCGAAACCTTTGCTCCGCCGAGTATAGCAACGAAAGGCCTGCCAGGATTACTAAGTGCTTTACCAAGAAACTTCAGTTCCTTTTCAATAAGAAAGCCGATTACCCGGGGCTTGCCTTCCATCATCAATGGGACGGTATACATCGAGGCGTTGTCCCTGTGGGCCGTGCCGAAGGCATCGTCAACGTAGATATCCGCCATGCCTGCCAGCTCTTTCGCGAAGTCGTCTTTTGCCTGCCGGAGCTGCGCATCTTCCTTTGCCGCCTTGTCCTTTATGGTCTCTTCCTTGTGGAAGCGCAGGTTCTCAAGGAGCATACAATCGCCCGGCTTGAGGGCCTTGGCCTTTGCACTGGCTTCAGGACCGATACAATCGTCAGTGAAAATAACCTCCCGGCCCAGCAACTCAGACAATCTCTTAGCTACCGGGGCCAAAGACATCTTCTCATTCTTCTTGCCCTTGGGCCTGCCGAGGTGGCTCATAAGAATCAGCGAGCCGCCGCCCTCTAATATCTTCTTTATCGTAGGCAATGCCTTAACGATTCGGTCATCGCTGGTAATGTTGCAGTCATCGTCCAGCGGCACATTAAAGTCGCACCGCATCAGAACCTTTTTGCCCTGCACATTAATATCAGCAACAGTTTTCTTTGCCATGCTATCCACCCTAAAAATTTCTTGTGCCATCT
>DAOVMB010000048.1 GCA_030630905.1 Sedimentisphaerales bacterium | reverse complement strand
CGAAAATCAGGGTGAGCCCAAAGCGGATCCCGAGCCGGTATCACAGCCAGACTCGCAGGTGCCGCTACAGCCGCTCGCAGAGCCTGCCGGAGATGACGAGAGCCAAAGCAAGCCTCCATTCGAAATCAGATCGACCCGGCAATCCGAACCTCAACCACCAACCGAATTTACACCGACGAACAGAGACCCAAACCCTCCCGAAACCGGACACGGCGAATATTGATCCTGCTATCCCCGGGACATCGGAATCCGAAAACGACCTCAAGTACGTGACAAAGCCGTTTGCGCAGCGTTCTTATTTTTGTCCGCCCCGGCCGGTCGTTTTATTCAGCAGTCCGCGCCCTTTCATCCAGTCGGCGCAGCGGACCATCCAACTTGAACAGGCGCCCTTGCCGAGGCCCGGGCCGAATCCGTGGCCCCCTTTTTCGTAGATGTGCATTTCAGCCGGCACCTTGGCCTTTCGCAGAGCAAGGTAGAAAGCAATGCTGTTCTCAGGCGGCACACCGTTATCATCGTTGGCATGAACCAGGAATGTGGGCGGTGTATCAGGCGTCACCTGCTTTTCATTTGAAAAGTTCTCCACCAGACCCCCATCGGGATTGTCACCCAGCAGATTTTTTCGAGAACCCTTGTGAGTGTACCATTCGGTAAACGATATGACCGGATACATGAGGATCATAAAATCGGGCCGGCAACTGCAACGGTCTATTTCATCGGCAGGCTCGCCGTATCGGTTCTTGAAATGCGTACCTGCACTCGACGCTAGATGTCCCCCTGCGGAAAAGCCGATTATACCGATCCTGCCGGGATCGACGCCCCACTGTTTTGCCCGGCTGCGAACTGTCCTGATTGCCCGCTGGGCGTCCTGTATTGGTGCAGGATGACCGTAGCCGGCTCCGCTGTTGCTGTGGCGGTACTTGAGAATAAAACCGGCCACGCCGATCGAGTTGAGCCACTCGGCGATCTGATGTCCCTCGTGGTCCATCGCCAGATGGCCGTAACCGCCGCCGGGAAATATCACCACCACGGCACCGGTCGCTTTTTCCTTTGCCGGTAGATAGATAGTCAGCGTCGGTTTATCGCCCTCGTCGCTGCCCTTGGCGCCCGGAGCGCCATCCGGCCAGAGCAGCTCGACCTTATGCGAGGTTGCCGCTTGTACGGTCGGCATCGTCACAGCAAATGTCATCACAGTGATAAGGCAGACAAAAACGATTCTAATGTCACGATTCATCTCGTTCTCTCCTAAAGAAGGCCATTAATTTCACCTGGAGCATAATCCGTGTTTTATAAAAAATCTTGTGTTTTTTCATCGTGGTCTTAGTCAGGCTTTTTTATCAAATCACCTGTTGCGGATTTTGCAATCGGTCTTTAATGAAGTTTAGAAACTCGGTGGCATAACTCTCATCGATGACTCTGCGGTCGGCGGCAAGAGACAAACTGAGTATTTTTCGCACTGTTATTTCGCCGTCTCTGCAAACAACCGTGGGCACGACGTTACCGACGGACAATATCGTACTGGCCGGCGGCGGGACAATTCCCAAAAAAGAATCTATGCCGTACGCACCGAGATTACTCAGCGCGATCGTCTCGCCTTCCATTTCTTCCAGCGTCAGCTTATTATCTCGTGCTTGATCTGTCAGCAGCTTCTCCTCACGGGCGATCTCAGGCAACGTTTTATCTCCGGCATCTTTCACCACGGGCACAACAAGACCCTGCGGAGCGTTGACCGCAAAGCCAACGTGAACGCGTTCGGCAATTTTTATGCCGTCATCTTGCAGACGACCGACCACAAGAGGATATTTTTGTGCCGCCATGCCCAGAATGTGAATATAAAAGGCATTCGTGGTTATCCTGACGCCTAACGACTTTCTGAGTTTGGGCCGAATGGCCATCAGATCGGTTACATCCGCTTTGGCTTCGAGGTAAAAGCAGGGCTTGCTCCGCTTGGATTTCAACATCCTTCGGCCAATGAGCTTCTGGATCCTGGTTAATGGAATATGATGCATCTCGAACATTATAGCCCGGTTTGCCGCCTTTGCAACCAAGATAAGGATTAGGTGATTTATGGCAAAAAGAGAGAAATTTCAAGTACTTTTATATGACCTTGCCGCGTAATGGAAGAGTTTGACCGGCTTACCTTTTTAATGTAGGGCGTTTCTTGGCAGGTAGAAGCAGCCGGGACCGATACCGAGGTCGTCTGGATAAGGTTCGCCTATTTCGGGCTTCATTATGACCTTCATGGTCAACGTATCCGAGGCCGAATATGTCTCTACATGCCCATCCGCGTAGCCAGCGTGCAACTTGATCTCGGGCGCATCCGAACCGGCAACGCTTTCGCGGGACCAATATGCCGAGGAGAGCTGCGTTCCTTCCGTGATCGAAGAGCCTGCGAACTTCTCACAACTACCGTAAGAGTTCAAGCTTCGATAATGGTCGTAGCCAAAGTAATCACTGACCAGCAGTTTGCTCCGCCCCCGGCCGGATGCAGAACTTTGCGGTCCTTTGAAAAGATAGTCCCTGTCTTCGAGATAACCCGTATAGTTCCAGTAAAAGCAATACGTTCCGCTTAACGGGTCTTCCACAGGCAGCGTGTCCGGATTGTCCCACTCGTCGCCGGCGTCCCAGGCCACCTGAAGGTACTCGTATTTCCGCGGTGCGTTGGGGCAATACATCATGCCGGCATCCGCAATATAGGGCCGCAGGTAAGCGCTCATGGAACGATGGAAACGGGGGCTGCGCGCGCGACAAACCGTCAACATCATCGGTTCCGCCCAATTCCACAAGTCCTCCCCTCTGGTCGCAACCGATTCCGGATACTGCTCGTTATTGTCCGAAGCGAAAAGGCTTACTCCGCTGACAATCCCGCGCTGGTTGCCGATCCCGATCAGCGTTCGGGCCTGGTATCTGGCCTTACCCAGTACCGGCAGCAAAATGCCCATCAAAGCCGAGATTATGGCAATCACCACCAAAAGCTCTATTAGAGTAAATGCCTTTTCTTTGCGCATGACATATCGCTCTTATTATACACTGCCTTAGTAATCTTTTAAACCTCTCATCCATTTCGGCCAGTCTTCCGGCTGGGCGCCGCCGGCTTTGGTCCAGGGGCCCGCCGTGTCGAACTTTCGATGCCAATTCAACGTCCATAACTCCTTGAGTCCAACCTTTCTGACGGACCAATCCATGAAAAGGCTGTTGATTCCCCCATCGTGACGGTTGATGCAGAAAAAAGACATACCTGAGTCGGATGTAGATACATCATCATACGTCGGAGGGGCGTCGAAGTGCTCCACAGGTATGTGCGTCCAACGGCAGTCCAGACACACCGGTATATTGTTTGCACCTTTGACAAAGCAAACCCCCCAGTATCGGTTCAAACCTGTTGTGTCAAGTAAGTCGAGAATGCGTACATTTATGCCGTAGCTACCGTAAAAGAAGCTGGTGGGAATTGCTGGTGGCCGAACAGCGGATGAGATAGGTATACGCCAACTCGAAAATTTACTCCCATTCCGGTTAGGGTTGTCGACATACTTCGTGGCCATTGGGCATAAGAGCAAATCGTTGCTATCGCTGTAGTAAGGGCGTAGTGTCTTGTACCAATACACCTTGTCCAATACTTCGCTAAAGAATCTGTCGTTGTTATCATCAGTATACATCTTGAAACAAAGTCCCCATTGGCGCAGGTTTGACTGACACGCAACCGCCTTGGCTTGTCTTCTGACCCGCTGGACTGTAGGCAGCAATATCGCCATCAACAGCGCAATGATGGAAATCACCACTAAAAGCTCTATTAGCGTAAAGGCTTTTAACTTGCTCATAACGCCACTTTTTCTTTGCTTTTCGTCTTTCTCTACCTACCGGATGCGCCGAAGCGACTTCATGTTCCCTTAATTCTATATCATGGCGTTGCTTCTCAGTAATCTTTAAAGTTTCTCATCCACTCCGGCCAGTCTTCCGGCTGGGCGCCGCCGGCTTTTGTCCAGGGATTATGTGCGTTGAACTCTTTGTGCCATTTTAGGGTCCACAATTCCTTAAGCCCAACTTTTCTAACAGACCAATCCATAAACAAGCTGTTTATGCCCCCGTTGTGCCGATTGATACAGTGAGGATTCCGATAGTCTCGGACACGTGCGGTAGGTATAGCATCACATTCCGGAGGCTCCGGCGCATCCCTCCACCACCACCCCCAGCCCCACGGCATGGAGCTATCTAAGTGCAGCGGTATATTACTTGCACCCTTGACATAAGGTGTTCTCCAGGAATATAGATCGCGCTGGCTGTCACGATCACGCCAGTAGTACCAATAAATGTGGTGGTTGATGCCATAGCTGCCGTAAGAATCTTCCCATGAGACAGGAATATTCGATCCCCACTGGCCCCTGCTCATGAACCTGCCCCAGGCCAGGAATGTTCCACCTACCGAGTCACTGTACAAGTTACCCTGACCGGTTGGATTTGCCGGTTTTGCGGCCATCGGGCAGAGGCGTATCTCATTGGTAGCACGGTACCAATCCCGATTGCCATAACCACCCCAGTAACCCCCACCCCACCAACCCCAACCCCAGCCCCAATTCCAAGGCCGATCTCGCCAGTCCTCAGGCGGCCGGTCGTCCGGGCCAGAGCCTGGAAAATAGCCATCATTCTCACTCACAGACGTTGCCCAAAGAGTGCCCCATTGTTTCAGGTTCGATTGACAAACAACCGCCTTGGCCTGGTTTCTGACGCGTTGCAATGTAGGCAGCAATATCGCCATCAATAACGCGATAATAGCAATGACCACCAAAAGCTCTATTAACGTAAATGCTTTTCGTATGCTCATAACGACACTTTCCCTTTTTCCATCTCAGCATAAGATACACAAGAGCGACTTTGTGTTCCATTCATTTTTTCCATGCCGTTATCGTTAATGGTCTTTGAATCTTCTCATTCATTCGGGCCAGTCTTCAGGTCTAACACAACCGGCTTTGGTCCACGGCCCTGTCGTGTTCGGATTGTTCATCCGGGCCGATACAGCCGAATGTCGTCAAAAAGCATTTTACCTGAACCACCAGGCTGCAGATTGTTCTGGTCACCGAAGCAAATAGCAATAGAACTGACATTGGTAAGATCCGCGCCCGTGAACGCCTGCAGGTCGATAGTCCATTGCGTCCAGGTATCTATCCGTGTCGCGTTGGGATTATCGTGATAGACTGCTGAACTGCCATTGAGTATCACACTCATGGGCGCAGCATCGTTGGACGAGTCGCCACGGAACCAGAGCGAAAATACGCCGGCGCCTCCTTCGACCCAATTCTGTGGCGGATCCAGCATCAGTTCCGCTTTGGCGAACTTGAAAAGGGTGTTGTAAAAATAGGGCATCGACTGCCTGCCGCCGTGAACGATCCTCCGTTCGGCGAAAGGACGATTGGCATGGCCGACGACAGAGCCGTTTGTTGCCGGATTGTCGTATCCGTCTAACCACGCGTCAAATATCCTGTTGCTCTCGGGGTCGCTGGGGTCGAGGTCGTTGTAGGACTCAAAATCGTCCACAGTAAGATAAGTCGTTCCCCTCGAGCGCGGGATGCCCTCGGCCAGCCAGTTGTCAGCGAACTCTCCCAAATCATCGAAGCCAACCTCGCCATCGCCGGTAAGGTCGGCCCCGCGACACCAGAAGAAATTGCTGTCGCTTGACAGCCAGCGCTCGGCAAAGACTGCAAAATCCACGAGGTCCACCCTGTTGTCGCTGTCAAAGTCTCCCGTGACGAATAGCCGGCCTAATTCAGGATAATCCAGCCCATCGCAGATGCTCCAGATATCTTCGGTCCCATTTGCGCTCTCCCTGGCGAAATCCCAGTCGGCACCCAGGAACGTGCTTTTTCTCTGCATCTCGACTGTGGTCCTGCCGCCGGCATTATCACAGCCTATACCCAGTTCCTGCCGTCCACACATGTCGCTTCGGCCGCTGGTCTGAGTATCCCAGAAAGAAGTCTTGATTATAGCTTCATCATTGAATCCCACAAGACCACCGACATCCGTCGTTCCTATAACGGTGCCTATAGAATAACAGCAGTTAATTTTCCCGGGCCACGTATTTCTTCCCACCAGGCCGCCAACGCAATCTATACCTGTCGTGCCGCCTGTGGCATAGCAATTCTCGATTATTTTTCTATTGTTTCCCACCAGCCCGCCAACATTGCGATCTCCCTTGACGGCGCCCCGGGCGTAGCTGCAATCGATTGTCCCATCATTGTTGTATCCGACAAGGCCACCTACGCGATCTTCTCCCGAAATGTCGCCGCTCGCAAAACAGTCTATGATTGAGCTGTCATTGCTCCCCGCCAGGCCCCCGACACGCTGACTTCCAAGAACGTCGCCTCGCGCAGAGCAGTTGGTGAGTGGACCCGAATTATCTCCTATGAGCCCGCCGGCATCATCCTCGCTTGCCGAAATCCTGCCTCTGGCAGTAGAGTCGATGATCGTCCCTCTATTGTCTCCTACCAGTCCGCCGATACTCCCATTGCCGGAGACGCTGCAAGTCGCGTAGCAGTTCTCGATGCCGGTCCGATTGTGTCCCACGAGTCCGCCCACCTCCTCGTCTCCTGAGACGCTGCCGCCTTTGACACGGCAGTTCGTGAGCGTTCCCCTTCGGGCGTATCCAATCAGTCCGCCTGCGCAATTCTTGCCCGAAACGGTGACACCCCTGGCGTAGCAGTTGGTGATGATTCCATCGTCAAGGTGGCCAACAAGCGAGCCGATATAAGAACCTGACCCCACGTCAATATTCGGGTTAACAAGTCCGAGATTCCTGATCTTGGCTTCGGAGCCTTTGAGATACCCGAAGAGTCCTGCATAGCTCCTATTTGTAGCACTGTACGTGAAATTCGTTATTCTTTTCCCGTTGCCGTCAAACACGCCGCGGAAGGCGTTGCCGCTATTGGCTCCAATAATCCTGAAATCCCTCCCCACATAGGAGCCAAGATTGATATCGGCCATCAGTTTGAAATGTTTGTCCCAATCCTCCCTCCAATTGGCGCCGATTTCGTTCATCTGTTCGGCCGTGTATATCAGATAGGGATCGTTGGGCTCGCCCGTGCCGCCGCCGTATTGTGCCCCAGCCGGCAAGTTCAACAAACAAATAATAGCTAATCCAAGCAAAGGCGTTGTTAATGTGATCTCTTCTATTGTACGCATCGTGCGGTGCCTCTTCTTAGCGTTCGTCTTTAATAATCTCTGAATCCTCTCATCCAATAGGGCCAATCTTCGGGCAGAACGCCGCCGGCCTTGGTCCAGGCGTTTGCCGTATCGAACTGCATGTGCCACTTGAGCGTCCATAATTCTTTGATCCCGATTCTTCTGACAGACCAATCCAGGAACAGGCCGTTGATACACTCATTGTGCCGGTCCATGCAGAAACATCCCATGTTCATGGTCCCGTTGCTTCCTCCCCGGCGCGGTGGTGGGAATACCGTCCTGGGGTGACCGTATGGCATTGTACTGTCTAAAAGCACAGGGATGTTGGCCCTGCCCCTAAGCAGGAAAAGGTTTGGGGATTTCCCATGATGGTGACGAATACTATGTGGGGCGGAGGGGTACCAACTGAATCGGTCGTCGAATAACCAGCCGTTGAACCCATAGCTGGTGCGAAACGGCCGACCGGGACTGGTCATCTCCCAGGCTTCGAATGTCCTGCCCCACCGTCCCTCCATGATTCTTTGACCTTTGTGGAGCCTGGCAAACTTCGTCCCGCTCACACTTCTGACAGCCATGGGGCAGCAGGCGATTCCCTTTGTGTCAACTGGGCGCACGGCCTGGCCGTTCGGGTCATCGAGGCTCACAACCGAGCCGCGGAGAAACCATATAATATCGTCGTCGGAATTGTAGTAAGGCAAGCGACCCGCGTTGTCCTCTATATATAGAGCCAGTGTCGCTCCCCACTGCTTAAGGTTCGCCTGGCAGACGGCCGCCCTGGCCTGGTTTCTTGCTTTCCGGAGGGCGGGCAGCAGAACCGCCACCAGCAGGGCAATGATCGCGATCACCACCAAAAGCTCGATAAGCGTAAAGGCTCTGCGAGTGCCGGTCCAGTGATGATTTGTCATTCCGTACTTGATACGGAATCCAGCTTCTTGCGGTGACTCTGGATTTCTGCTTCCGCAGGAATGACATCCATTATTGAATCTGCAGCACCACATCAGTAATCCTTGAATCCTCTCATCCAATGGGGCCAGTCTTCCGGCAGGACGCCGCCGGCTTTGGTCCAGGGACCCGCAGTGTCCCAGTCACGATGCCACTTCAAAGCCCACAGTTCTTTGAGGCCGACCTTCCTTACCGACCAATCCAGGAAAAGGCTATTTACATGCTCATTGTGCCGGTTTATGCAGAAGCCGCCCATTCCGAATATACCTTGCCTCTCCCGCCTTGGCGGGTTATTGGAAGTGATGGGTTTAGACCACATGAACGCATCATCCAAGATTGCTGGGAATTGTGCCCTGCCTCTCAGGGAGAAGAGGTCCAACTCGATCATACGGCCCCGCCTCCAGGGAGGACGCCTCAAGAGCCCGCAGAACACCCAACTATTGCACCCATAACTGCCTCGAAACGGTGGAGCGGGACTTGTAATCTCCCAAGCTGAAAACGCCGATCCGGCCGAACCCCTCAACGATGGAGACCGAAGCCCGTTCCAAGATGCACCACTACTTCCGAAACTTCCCCGGCGGGTCCTCACAGCCATGGGGCACAACGCGATGTCCTTCGTTCCGAACCGGTGCAATGTACTTCCGTCGGCGTTGGGATCGTTCCCGCTCAGGAAGACACCTCTCAGAAGCCAAATGCCGCATTGGCCGGATACATCAGTGGGAAGGCGTCCCTGACTGTCCTGCGCGTACAGAGCCAGCGTCGCACCCCACTGCTTGAGGTTTGCCCGGCAGATAACCGCTCTGGCCTGCTTTCTTACCATTTGGAGGGCGGGCAGCAGGATCCCGATCAACATCGCTATGATGGCAATAACCACCAAAAGCTCAATCAGAGTAAAACCTCCGGGCGGCTGTTCTCTCGCACGATGTCTTCCGGCCCGGCAGCCAACATATTTTGGCGCTGTTTCGCCGTACATCATAAATCCGCATTCACATATATGACTCTCTTAGTATAATATCCATTGCTAAGTCAATTGTCAACAACATTCCATGAGAAGCTACTGCTTATTTTGCAGCTAATTCCTGTTGCGTAAACAGTATTTGTCATTCCCGCGGAAGCGGGAATCCAGCTTTTTAGCTCTGGACCCCTGCTTACGCAGGGGTGACATCGTCGGTTTTTGTTTTCCGCAACAGGAACTAATTAGTTGCCAATTCCTCGGACCACGCTGTCTCGTTGCCGAATTGATCGCGTGCTTTGACACGGAAACGGTGTCGCTGTCCGCTTCTGCCGATCAGAAAGCTGTATGTGCGCGAGCTTTGCCAGCCACTGTTGAAGCCAGGATCTGTGGTGCACTCGAAGAAATACTCGACCGGACCGCTGACATCCGTTGCTTCGGCCGCCGTCATTTGTACCCAATAATCGAATATTCCACCTCCCCCGTAGGCTTCTCTCGGCTCGCCGTTTGGGGTCCATCGGGCGGGATCAGGCTCGGGCGGATCAGTTTCATAATCCGGAATCCAGTCATACGGAGGTATACTGGCCTGGGCTGTTCCGCCGTAGGCTCCCATGTTAATGCGTAAATTTATGCCGTATGTATTGTTAAGGTCCCGTGGCACGCTCATCGGCTCGTCGCCCAGCGGTGAGGCCGGATCGCCCGCATCTATACAACTACTCGTAACATTGTCGTAGGCCCATAATTCACTGTTTGTATTGTTTGTATTCCAATGCCAGCCTTCGCTCTTCAAGTGGTAATCGCCGTCGGCCGGATCGACAAACAACGGATTAACGTTTATGTTGCCCTGGCCCTGAGCCTCGCCTTCAAGACAGCTATACCGGACCTCGCACTGGAACAGGTCGCCATCTTTGTTGTTCCATAAAATACAATTACTAATGTCGGGATTTGAACTCTCATAAGCCGCTATGCCGAAATTGTTATCCACAATTGTCAGGTTGGTAATCGTTGGGCTGCTGCCGTAGTTGAGTGATATTGCCATACCGTTGTTTCTGATGATGAAGTTCTTTAGCACGCTGCCCGGTCCTTCACCTGTATGGAAGGTAACCGCGTCCTGCATCGGAAGGCCT
>DAOVMB010000111.1 GCA_030630905.1 Sedimentisphaerales bacterium | reverse complement strand
CCGTACGAAGTGACGTTTTTATTACGCCGGCCGAGTCGGATAATATGAAGAAACTGTCGCTGACGAATATCTGGGACCTCTTCCAGTCATCCCAACAGGCCAAAGGCTATTCCATGGTGAACATCAAGCTGTCCTCGACAAAGTACATCGAGTCAGTTAAGGAAATAATGGAAGATAGGGGTTTCAGGACATTCGCATTGATCGACCATCTGGAAGAAATCAAAACGGGCTTTATTTTTCTGAATATGTTTCTATTCGCCATCGGCATGATTGCCATCACGGTCGCCGCTCTTGGAATCATCAACACCATGGTGATGTCCATTTTGGAAAGATACAAAGAAATCGGCATTATGAAAGCGGTCGGAGCCAGTGACAGTGACGTCAAAAAGATATTCCTTTTCGAATCCGGAGCTATCGGTTTTTTGGGCGGCGTTTGGGGACTGATTCTGGGGTGGCTGGTAAGCATGATCATCAACCAAATCATCAACTATTTTATGGCCAAACAGGGAGTTCCCTACATGGACTACTTCAGCTTTCGCTGGTGGCTTTGCCTTGGGGCTATAGTTTTTTCGATCCTGATAAGTCTGGCCGCCGGAATCTATCCTACGCTGCGAGCGGCACGTGTCGATCCCGTCGTGGCACTTCGGCATGATTAACCTTCCGGCGATTAGTTGGCACCAGCCGGGCTGAATATGCCGTATATACAAAAGAAGGTTATTTCAGAGATTCGAAGAACCTCTTGAATCGCGGCTGATACTTGTCGGTTATGTCAAACGATCCGATGACAACCTTTGCTTTCCCGACGATTGATTCTCTGTCCACAAATCCGAAATATCTCGAATCTCTGCTGCTGTCCCTGTTATCGCCCATTACAAAGTAGCTGCCCTGCGGCACCGTCACCGGCCCGAAACTCCGCATCGCTTGAATTGACGGAGTACTCATGACCGTATGAGCAACTCCATCCAAATCTTCTATTGCTAAAATACACCTTACTCTACGCTTACCAGATAGAAGTTCAGTGTAATCCCTGCCAATTTTCGTATAACCGACAGGTTCTCCATTAAGAAAAAGCGTATTATTTCTCATTTCGATTGTGTCGCCCGGCTGACCAATCACTCTCTTGACCAATCGGACGCCGTCTTCAGGCGAAAAACAAATGACTATGTCCCCCCTTTTAGGATCCGACCATTTTGCAAGCCGATGCATAGTGAGAGGAATTCGGAGATCATACGCTATTTTGTCCACATAGATCAAATCACCTTCCAGAATCGTAGGATTCATCGAGCCGGTCGGGACCCAATTCCAGTCCGCCAGCGATGATTTTACCGGAATGACTACGAATACGATGAAAAGAAGGGGGATTCGCCATTCCTTCCAGAACCTGTGTAAGTATTTCTTCACTCTTTCGGTCTTCATTTGTTTCCTCACTTAATTGTTCATCGGTTAAAGAAGTGTCAATCTATACGAGGAAAATGCGTTGATGTTCTCTTAATCAATGCACCCTTGATAAAATATGCCTTATTCGGAGTTGCTTTTATTATGGAGATTTGGTATTTTAGTGCAACATCGAGGCTAAGAAAGTGTAGCTAAACGCATGAGAAACAGGATTTCGACCAAAAATGGATTAGTGGAGGCAAAAAAATGAGACAAGCTGCAAGGATGTTATTTACGCTGGGTATTCCGGTAGTACTTTTGTCAACGCTGGCGGGCTGTCAGCAAGGCGTATCCGAGTCAGGGCAAAAGGTTATGCTCTGGAACGGGACAGACTTTTCAGGCTGGAAATTGTACGTACCCGACAAAGACGTCAATGTCAATGATATCTGGTCGGTCAGAGATGGCATCGTTCATTGCAAAGGAAAACCCAACGGATATATGCGAACAAAGAGCAAGTATGCGAACTACCGGCTGCACCTCGAATGGCGATGGCCGGATGAGCCTACTAACAGCGGCGTGCTGCTTCATGCCTCCGGAGAGGACCAGGTATGGCCTAAATGCATCGAATGCCAGTTGAAAGCAGGCAACGCCGGAGACTTCGTCCTGATAGGCGGCGCGGGAATAACTGTTGACGGCAAAGACATGCAAAATGTTGAGAAGCAATTCGTGGTGACACCAAAGAAACAGCAAAGCAGCGAAAAACCTGCCGGCCAGTGGAACATCTATGAAATCCACTGCGAGAAGGACACAATTCGTTGCTACGTCAATGGTGTGCTCCAGAACGAAGGAACCGCTGCGACCCTAACGGCCGGCTGGATCTGCCTGCAAAGCGAAGGCAGCCCAATCGAGTTCCGTAACATATACATCGAGCCGCTGAATTAAAAGAGAATATATGAAGGATATCGAGAAACCACAGGAAAAATTCGAGGATATGCGTATCCTCGATGAGTTGAAGAATTCGTACCTAAACTATGCGATGAGCGTAATCGTTTCACGTGCGCTGCCGGATGTTCGCGATGGTTTGAAACCTTCGCAAAGACGCATCCTGGTTGCAATGAACGACTTGAACCTCGGCCCCCGAAGCAAGCACCGAAAGTGCGCCAAGATCGTCGGTGATACCGGCGGCAACTACCACCCCCACGGCGACCAGGCAACCTATGGAACTCTGGTCAGACTGGGCCAGGACTGGAATATGCGTTATCCGCTGGTGAACCCACAGGGCAACTTCGGGAGCATTGATTCGGATCCTCCGGCGGCAATGAGATATACCGAGGCGAGAATGGCTGCCCCGGCAACGGACATGCTGGAGGATATCAAGCACGACACCGTCGATTTTGTGCCGAACTACGATGAAACCCGGACCGAGCCGACGGTGCTGCCGTCGAAGTTTCCGAACCTGCTTGTCAACGGCTCTACCGGAATCGCGGTCGGAATGGCCACCAATATCCCGCCGCACAACGTTGCCGAGATTTGTGATGCCCTGCTGTTAGTTATTAACGAGCCGGACTGCGGATTTAAAGATATTATCAAGCGTCTGCCCGGCCCGGACTTCCCAACAGGCGGGATCATTTGTGGTAGAAGAGGGATTATGGACGCTTACACGACCGGTCGGGGTCACTTGACCGTTCGGGGCAAAGTCGATATCGAAACGACTAAAAAGGGCCGGGAGAGGATCGTTGTCACCGAAATACCATATATGGTCGTCAAGACTACGATCGTCGCTAAGATCGCGGATTGCGTTCATAAAAATACGCTCCCGGAAGTGGCCGACGTCAGAGATGAATCGGATCGCCACGGACTGCGGATTGTCGTGGACCTGAAAAAAGACGCCGAAGCCGAAGTCGTGCTGAATAAGCTGTATCGTTACACTCTTCTGCAGACCACTTTTGCCATCGCCAATATTGCGCTTGTTAATAAAAGGCCTGAAATCCTTAATATCAGGGAGATGCTCGATTGCTTTCTTGAGCATCGCAAAACGGTCATCCGCAGACGAAGCCGGTTCCTGCTGAAAAGATGCCAAAACAGGGCCCACATCCTCGAAGGCCTTATTCTGGCGGTCAGTGACATCGACGAGATTATCGATTTAATAAAGAAATCGCCGGACACCCCCACCGCAAAGCTGAACCTGATGAAGAAACCTTTGCAGTTGGCCGAAGTGGCTACGCTGAAGAAAATCCTGCCCGAGTCTTTTATTAAGGAGAAAAGCAAGGGCAAACATTTCCTTACCGGCCCGCAGGCTGATGCGATTTTAACAATGCAGTTGCAGAGGCTAACCGGTTTGGAGATGGAAAAGCTCGCTAAAGAGTACGCCGACCTGACCGAGCAGATAGAGGGCTATGAGGCGATATTGGCAAGCGATCAAATCCTGCTGGATATCATCCGGGAAGACATTCATGAAATAAAGGAAAAGTACGGTGACGCCAGGCGGACAAAAATCACCGCTGCCGCCGAGCAGTTTGCCGATGAAGACCTGATCGCCGAAGAAGAAGTAATCGTTACGGTAAGTCACAGCGGATACGTCAAACGGCTCCCGATAGATACATACCGCAAGCAGGCCAGGGGCGGCAGAGGAATTATCGGCTCGGACACAAAAGAAGGTGATTTCATAAAGCATCTGTTCATCGCCTCTACCCACGATTACCTGCTGATTTTTACCAATCGCGGCAAGTGCTACTGGCTGAAAGTTTATGACATACCGAGCATGTCCAGACAGAGCAAGGGCAGAAATATCATCAACCTGCTGAAGCTGGGAAATCAACAAGTCGCATCGATCATCAACGTCAGCAGTTTCGATGACGAAAGCGGTGAAGACGGCGAAGAAGCACAACAGCGACAACTGGTAATGGCCACAAAAAACGGTATTGTCAAAAAAACGAGATTGTCGGCCTACGGCAACCCGAGAACCACCGGGGTTATCGCTATTAATCTGGATCCGAACGATGATTTGATTGATGTGGCATTGACCACAGGAGTCGATCATATCATCCTCGGCACGCGAGACGGTATGACGATACGTTTTGACGAAAGCCAGGTTCGTTCGATGGGCCGTGTCTCGCGAGGGGTCAAAGGGATTAACCTGCGCACCGGCGATGCTCTCGTCGGCATGGTGATTGTCGAGGAAAAAGCCGCTCTGTTTACGGTATGTGAAAACGGATACGGCAAAAGAACCGGCCTTGAAAATTACCGCTCACAGAGCCGGGGCGGAGTTGGTCTGAAAAATATTAAAACCACCGCCCGAAACGGCAAAGTCGTCGCACTAAAAGCTGTCCATAACAAGGATGATTTGATGATGATAACCGCGAACGGGATAATTATCCGAACCGGACTCGATCAAATTCGTTCGATCGGCCGGAATACTCAGGGCGTGCGCCTAATAAAACTCAAAGCCGGTGACAAGCTCGTTGCAGCCGAAAAAATAGTTTCCGAAGAAGCGGATAATTCGAAGGCCGAATCCAACGAAAAAGGCAAGTCGCAATCAAAACCCAAAACAAGGACAAAGAACAATAAAAAGTGAAACATATCGTGAATCGTGATTCGCACTCCACAGGATGCCTTGCGGCAGAGCTAATTTACGTAATTGCGGGCAAAGATGATTCTCTTGTCAGCTCTCAGTGCCAGGAGCTTCTCGACAGGCTTTTGGAGCCGTCGCAAAGAGCTATGGGACTCTTTGATGCCGAGGCGGCTTCGGTCTCGGCGTCAGATGTGCTGGATGAACTGCGGACAGCACCGTTTTTGACCGATAAACGAGTTGTTCGCATAAAGGGGGCGGGAGATTTCATATCCAGGAACCGCCCGTTGCTCGAAAAATATTTTGACAATCCCTGCCCTACGGGGCGGCTCATATTGACCGTAACGTCCTGGGATGCCCGAACCAAACTGGCTAAGAAACTGACGAAGATAGGCAAACTGATCAGCGTCACGCAACCTAAGCCCTGGGAGCTGCCGCAGCGTCTGATAAGATATGCAAACGATGCGCACGACAAAAGACTCGGCAGGGACACCGCCGAACTTCTCATCGAGTTGACCGGCGATGAACTGACACGGCTTTACAGCGAAATCGACAAGCTTGCTTTGTTCACAGATACAGAAAAGGTTATAACACCGAAACATGTAGAATCGCTCATCGGCCACAACCGTCTGTTCAATGCCTTTGCAGTGATCGATGCAATTATCGCCGGCAATACCGGAGCAACGGTAGAAAGGCTTAGGGGCATGATCGCGCAGGACAAATCAGCCGAGTACACCATTGTCGGCGCTTTCGCATTTCATTTCCGCAGGATGTTCAACGCAAAAGTGCTGCTCGAAAAAGGTACTCGACGCGGCGAGGTTGAAAAGAGACTCCGAATCTGGGGCAACGCGGACGGCTTTTTCGCGCAACTTCAGAAAATGAGCTTAAAACAAATCGGCGGATACCTCCAGCAATTGGCCGAAACCGACTACGGAATAAAGACCGGCCAGACACAGGCAAGAGTAGCTATGGAGCAATTGGTACTCAAGTTAGCTGCCAGGACTACAACCAGCAAAAACGCCGCAAGAAGTATGTAGGATAATGTCCAATATCACTCATGTGCGGCAATCGTTAAAACTTTAATTGCACGGAATCTATTTCTGCTCTGCCGCTTTGAATTTCTGCGAGCCATTTGTCGGATTTGGATTTGCTGTAGCCTAAAAAGGCCGATTCCTTATCGTGATTCTCAAATGCTTTGCAGGCTCTGCGCTTGTTCATATTAGCATAGCAGTAAACACAGCCGTGCGGGCAGGTATCGTATGTGCCGATATCGGTGCTTTCCGTGCAGCCGCATTCTTTCCTTGTCGGCTTTTCTTTGTACGCAAGCCCTTCGGCAAAGAATAATCTCTCAATAACACTACCGTCGATACAATGGGCTTTTTTGATGCAGTCGTTTACTAAATAATCGCCGCAGCATGAAAACATCCGCATGCCGTGACGTTTTGCGATCTCGGACAATTCGTTTGCCAGGTCGATCTTAAAATCTTCGCTGCAATTTGTTATTTTCACACCTGCGGTTCTTTCGAGCTCTTCGAAATTGCGTTTAACCTTGCCGTATTCTGTTACGAAGCTAAAGTAACAGCGCTCAACCAGACCCTCGAATTCTGATGCAAGCTCTTCGAAAGCTCTGATGTAAAAGCCGCGGTCACAAACACTGGAGATGATGATCGGATCGAACCGCCAGTTTATATGCTGGGGCGAATATGTTCTGCTGAGTTGCTTCAAGCCTTCAATCACCGCTTGCTTTTCCACATTGCTTTCAAAGACGCCCGGCAGAGCAGTAACAGTGTAATTAAAATAGAATTTGTATCCCAGATCATCGACAACTTTCAGGCTCTCAAGAAAGGGGCTGAAGTTCTTGGACCAGAACACAAAACACACGACATCTTCGGTCTTGAGCGATACAATATATTTTCGCCCTCCGAACGGATTTACCACGCCGGCAAAACCTTCTTTTAGCCGGTGCATGAACCAGCCGCCGTAAAACGCGGGGATATCGGTTCTGCGTGATACTGAAATAATTCTTTTCATAACGAATCAATCCCTGGAACAGGGTTGCGAACGGGAATCCACATTCTTTCCCATTCAACAAAAAGTGAAATTCAACACGAGTGGAATTCACATCTGTTATTGTGCTAAATCTTATAGAACAATAACTTCGTGCACAAGCATATTCACCATTCAGCAAAGGCCTTGACGCCTAAACAGGATTCGATGGAAGTTTTTGGCTGCTTAGAGCTTGGCGCGGCCTCCGGCCGCAACAAAACTAAAAAGATTAGATTCAACTGCAAAAAAGTTGGTTGATTAATACATGATTAT
>DAOVMB010000411.1 GCA_030630905.1 Sedimentisphaerales bacterium | reverse complement strand
CCAGGACTGTGCAAAAAGATAATACGAGCTTCGAGCTTCCAAGATGAGCATCGATACGAGCATCGACAACCTTAAACGAAAAAGGTCCTTTTTTTTCTTTTCAAAGTGTGCCTAACATCGATTTTGCAAAAGTCTTGATTTAGGTAAAAACGTGAAAGTATGCAATAGCAGAGGAGTATGCAATATGAAGCACACAATGCGAAAACTAAGGGTCGTTGCGATTGGCGTGACACTGCTGCTTTTTGTTATGGCCGGCTTGGCTCCAAAATCAGCAGAAGCCCAGGACTTGGCGGAATTCGAGAAGCGGATAACGGAATTTACATTGGACAACGGCTTGAAATTCTTGGTCCTGGAGCGGCACGAAGCGCCGGTCATTTCATTCCACATTTACGCCGACGTCGGTGCGGTTGACGAGGTCAAGGGAATCACCGGCCTGGCACATCTGTTTGAGCACATGGCATTCAAGGGGACAAAGACCGTTGGCACCAAGGACTACGAGGCAGAAGCCACGGCGATGGCTAAGATTGACGAGCTGTTTTTGGCGCTGAAGACGGAGCGCAGGAAGGGTGAGCGGGCGGATAAGGTCCGGTTGGAGCATTTGCAGAACCAGTTCAAAGAAGCCCAGGAGGAAGCCCAAGAGTATCTGGTTCATGATGAGTACGAAGAGGCGTTTTCTCGGGAAGGCAGCTCGGGTTTCAACGCCGGAACCGGTCAGGATGTCACTCAGTACATAGTCAGTCTCCCCTCCAACAAGATAGAGCTCTGGATGTCGATGGAGTCGGACAGATTCCTTAATCCGGTGCTTCGAGAATTCTACAAAGAAAAAGACGTGGTGATGGAAGAGCGGCGTCTGATTACGGAAAGTCAACCTGTCGGGCGCTTGTTAGAGGAGTTTTTAGCCATCGCTTACAAAGCCCATCCTTATGGCGAACCGATAGTGGGGCACATGAGTGATTTGGAAACTCTGACCCGTTCCGAAGCCGAGGCGTTTTTCAAAAAGTACTATTTGCCGAGCAATCTGACCGTCGCGATAGTCGGGGACGTGAATCCGCAGGAAGTAATAGAGCTGGCCCGGAAATATTTTAACCGAATTCCCGGCGGCCCAAAGCCGGACCCGGTAGAAACGGTCGAACCACCCCAGCTCGGACAACGCCGCGTAACCGTGCAAGACCCGGCGCAGCCATTTGTTCTGATTGGTTATCATAAGCCGAGTATTAACCATCCTGACAACGCGGTCTTTGATGCTATCACCGAGATAGTGGGCATCGGGCGCACATCGCGGCTATATAAAAGTTTGGTCAAGGAAAAAAAGATTGCGGTCGCCGCTTCTGGGTTTCCGGGCATGCCGGGAAACAAATATCCCAGCCTGTTCTTGTTTTATGCAGTGCCGGCAAGGGGCCGTACAAATCAGGAATGTGAAGAGGCCATCTACGCTGAAATCGAAAAACTGAAAAACGAACCGGTTTTACCTGAAGAGCTGGAAAAGGCAAAGACGCGCAGCCGTGCCAGTCTGATACGGCAGCTTGCTTCCAACTCAGGACTCGCTTCCCAGTTGACTTTTTACGAGGTCGTTACCGGCGATTGGCGCAATCTGTTTAAGCAGCTCGACGATATCGATAGGGTTACGGCTGAGGACATCCAGCGCGTTGCCAAAAAATATTTTACGACCAAAAACCAAACGGTGGGTATTATCGATACAACCCCGACTGAAAATTGATTTTTAGCAGGAGAATCAAAATGAGAGCTAATAAATCGTCCGTGATGATAGTTTTTATTTTTTGGGCCTTTGCGTTGTGCTTTGTCGGTTCAAGCTGTACCCAAAAGTATGCCCTGAATTACAAACAGTTGAAGTATCCAAAACTGGGCGATATCGAGATGCCGGAGGTTGAGCGAGTTACCCTGGCTAACGGTATGCAATTGTTTTTGTTAGAGGACCACGAGCTGCCGCTTATCAGCGTTTCAGCCCGGATTCGAGTAGGCTCTATTTATGAGCCGGCCGACAAAATTGGTTTGGCCGCCATCACCGGCAGCGTGATGCGCACCGGCGGGACCGTCAGCAAGACCGGTGACGAGATTGACGAACAGTTGGAGCGTATCGCCGCTTCAGTGGAAACCGGTATCGGGCTAAATTCGGGCTACGCTTCTGTTTCTGTGTTGAAACAGGACATCGATGTTGGGCTGGATATCCTGGCAGATGTACTGATGAATCCGGCCTTTCGCGAAGACAAAATCATGTTGGCAAAGATGCAGCATCGCAGCGCCATCGCCCGGCGTAATGATAATGTCGGGGCAATAGCTTCCCGGGAGTTTAACAAACTCATCTATGGCCCGGATAGTGTTTACGCACGGCATACTGAGTACGCCACCATCGACAACGTCAGCCGGGATGACCTGGTTGCTTTCCACAAAAAGTTCTTTGGTCCCAACAATATGATGCTTGGGATCTGGGGTGATTTCGACACCGAGCAGATGATTAAGAAAATCGAAAAAGCATTCGAAGGATGGAATAAAGTTGATGTAGAATTACCGAAGGTCGCGCAGGTAAGATATGAATTCCCACGAACGGTGAATGTGATTCACAAGGACGATGTCAACCAGTCGAACATCTACCTTGGGCACATTGGCGGCTTGAGAAACGACCCCGATTATTTTGCTTTAATTTTGATGAACCGGATTCTCGGCAGCGGATTTACCAGCCGTCTGTTTAAAAACGTACGGTCTCGTGAGGGACTGGCCTATTCGGTTTTCGGTATCTATTCGGCCAACTATGCCTTTCCCGGTATCTTTTATGTCGGCTGCCAGACCAGATCGGAGGCTACCGTCCGGGCCATTCGTGCTATGACCGAAGAGGTCAGAAAGATGACCGAAAGTGAGGTTACCGATGAGGAGCTGGCCCTGGCCAAAGACAGCTATCTGAACTCGTTTGTATTCAACTTCGATACGAAGGGTGAAATTGTTAATCGCCTGATGACCTACGCATACTTTGGCTATCCGCCGGATTTTTTACAGAAGACCAAGGACAGTGTTGAAAAGGTAACCAAGCAGGATATTCTCCGCGTTGCGAGGAAACATTTAAAGCCTGATAAGGTACAAATCTTAGCTGTTGGCCGATCCCAGGACTTCGACGAACCACTGTCGGTGTTCGGGCCGATGCGAGAGATTGACATCACCATTCCGGTACCCCAGAAATAACAGCCCGCCATGTCGGACTCGTCGCGACTGGTCGCAGCAGGTAGTTCTTAGGATTTCCGGCCATGGGCCGCCACAGGCCGGTTCAAGGCTTTTTTCGTCTGTTCACCTCATCAAAGATAGATCATTGCGATTCCTGAATAAAGAAACCGGTTCTCTTGAGCAGCTCTTCGTACTTGGCTTTCGATAAGCAATTCAACATGCTTCTCTTTTCCATCAATAACACCTAACAGCT
>DAOVMB010000496.1 GCA_030630905.1 Sedimentisphaerales bacterium | reverse complement strand
GCTGTACGAGACTGTAAAACAAAAAATTACAGCGGACGTATTTGATGTACCGATACTTGGGCAGGTGGCTGCAATCCTGTTTGAGACGCTGGATGGCGATATCAATGCTTCGCTGAAAGAGATTCTGGTTCGGACCGAGTCAGTGGAGCTTGGCAACTGTATCATGGAATTGGCGGCGGCCGGTCAGAAGAAGGGCAATTTCGAATCCAGACTGACCGGGGCGTTAGGGGCGATTGAGCAGTATCCGGCACAGAAACAAAATGGCCCGACCGAAAGTATCGAGGATCAAAGGGAGTTTCTAAGAAGATATTACGATAGCAGGGAAAAGACAAATCCGCATAACGTGGGAATGGTGTAACGAACAACCGTGGGCAGATGGCCGTAAAGGCAAATGAGGGCTGAGATGTTTGCTATTATGCCGGGTTGAGAGTAAATTAACGTTCCATGGCGTGCGATTACGGATCGATTTAATAAAATATAGACAAGGGTGCTAATTGTGGCAAAGAAACGAAAAAAGACACGCAAAAAAAAGACAGTTAAAAAAAAGACTGCTAAAAAAGAGGCTGCTAAAGAAATCGTGGCTGAGAACGAATCGACAATCATCACTAAAAGCAAAGACGCCGAACAGCAGATAAAAATACTCATCAAAAAAGGCGAGAAAAAAGGATTCCTCACTTACGATGAGATGAACGATGATTTGCCGGAAGATGCTGTTAGTGCAGTTCGCCTGGATCAACTGCTGGCGACGCTGGATGAGAGGGGAATCAGCCTGGTCGATGAGGCCGATGCCGAATCGCGACAGGCTGCGAAAGCAGAAGATGATGAGTTTGAGCAAGCGGATGAATCCCTGGACGGTGAAGATGACGGTAAAGATAAACAGATCAAAGATGAGGATGCACTGCTCGAAAAACAACTTGTCGGCGAAGATGTCGCTCGACGAATTGACGATCCCATCCGGATGTATTTGACTCAGATGGGCCAGATACCACTGCTGACGCGGAATTCTGAAATCTCTTTAGCAAGAAAAATTGAACTGGCTCGAATGGCCTTTAGAAGAAAAATGCTGCAATGTGACTATTGCGCCAGAAACTCCCTGGATTTACTACAGCAAGTCCATAACGGCTCGGTGTCTTTTGATAGAACAATCAAAGTCGGCACGACACAAAACATGACCAAAAGCGTAATCAAAAAACGACTCCCCGAGAACATCAAAACAGTAGATGAGCTGCTTAAGATCAACCAAAGTCTATTTAAGCAAACTCTCACGAACCAAAACAAGAGTGAGAGCAAAAGGGCATTAAAACGATTACGCAGATCCAAGCGAAAAATCGCAACACTTCTCGAAGAGCTAAGTCTGCGAACCAGCAGAATTCAGCCGGTAAAAAATAAGCTCCACGGCATCTGCGATAAAATGCATCAATTAGAGCAGATGATTCAGGCAGGCCCCAACGGAGATATTACAGCCGAAGATATAGGAGCAATGGAGCAGGAGCTGAATGGTCTCCAGGAATTGGTGATGGAAACGCCGCAACAGCTCGCTAAAAGAATCTCCGTCCTGGAAAAAGTCTTCTCCCAATACGAGGAAACAAAGCGAACGCTCTCCAGCGCCAACCTGCGCCTCGTCGTCTCCATCGCCAAGAAATATCGCAACCGCGGCCTGAGCTTTCTCGACCTCATTCAGGAAGGCAACACCGGCCTGATGCGAGCCGTTGACAAATACGAGTACCGCCGGGGCTACAAGTTCAGCACATACGCCACCTGGTGGATTCGCCAGGCCATCACCCGCGCCATCGCCGACCACGCCCGAACGATTCGTATACCTGTCCACATGATCGAAACAATGAGCCGGCTGAGAACCGCCGGCAAAGTCCTGCATCAGAAATTAGGAAGAGAGGCGACCGTTGAGGAAATCGCCGAGGAAGCAGAGATGACCATTGAGGAGACCCGCCGGGTGCTAAAGATTTCCAAGCATCCGATCAGTCTCGACAGACCCATCGGAGAAAGCGAGGACAGCTACTTCGGCGACTTTATCGAAGATAACCAAATCGATTCTCCTGTCGCCTCCGCCACCCAGGAAATGCTCAAAGAAAGAATAGACGTGGTCCTGAAAACCCTTTCCTACCGCGAGCGCGAGATCATCAAGCTCCGCTACGGAATCGGCGACGGCTACACTTATACATTAGAAGAGGTCGGGCGAATTTTCAAAGTCACCCGCGAGCGTGTCCGGCAGGTCGAAGCCAAAGCCATCCGCAAGCTCCAGCACCCTGTCCGATCCCGAAAGCTCGAAGGTTTCATGGACCATAAAACCGCGTGAAATCCACCTCGTCATCCCGAGCCCGGTCGAGGGATCTGATTATTTATATTTAGCCCCGCAATTCATTGCGGGGTTTTTTAAGGATATTATGTGTTTTTTACTTGAAATGATATCATCCCAAAGCTCCGCAGTAATGTATGGTGGATTTTAGCCCACCAACAAAAGTTTTTCATTTCCATGGACTTTATTAGTGTTTTTTTGGTATAGCATCTTGAACTAACCGGAATATTGTTGAAATTTAGATGAAATTACGTTATTATGAGACTTGAAGCTCGCAGGAGTGTTTCAGTGAAGTGTATATGGGAAATCCCGGCTGGAAGTAAACGAAAACGGGGAAGAGGATTTACGCTCATCGAGCTGCTGGTGGTCATTGCGATCATAGCGCTGTTGATGGCGATATTGACCCCCGTACTGAGCACGGCCAGGAAACAGGCACGAGGCACTGTCTGCATGGCGGCTCTGAAGCAGTGGGGTTTATGCTATCAACT
>DAOVMB010000391.1 GCA_030630905.1 Sedimentisphaerales bacterium | reverse complement strand
GTAAGCACCGGCCATCGCACAGGCCCAGCTGTTTCGGCGTGCCTCACCCCCGGCCCCATAGTCGGCCGCCTCGGACATATTCAGATTATATCTGCCCTTCGCCTGCTTCCATGCCTTCACGAGCCCGGAGTGCAGCTCTTCCGCCGTCTTGACATTGTACTGAATCGCAAACTGGTCGATGTTCCGCTCATCGGCAAACTCCGAGAAATCCAGACCGTTAAGCTTGTGCACTGCGATAACATGGTCGTAATCATCGGCGGCGTGAATTTCCGCGGCAATATTTTTTACCCGTTCGGCGCTGAACGCCTCCTGGTATTCCTCCGCGATGCACCATATCAGATTTTTATGATGCTCGAACCGGTTAACGAGCGAATGGATAAAATGCTTTTCTTCTTCGCCTACCCTGCCACCAGTCCTCCAAATCCGCGCACTGTCGTCATAAAGGAACAGATATATCACGATGCCGTGCTTATCCATTTCGGCAAACCACGTCTCCCACTGATCGAGCACTGCCGGATTGATACCTTTTGCCGGATCGTGATTGACAAACGGATTATGCGTTTTATCACCGTCGCCGCCGTGCGAGCGTATCGCCATCAGGTAGATGCAGTTGGCCCCGGTTCCCTTCATTTTATCGATCAATTCCATCTGGTCGCCTGAGCGGGTTCCGTCAGCCTTTAAGCTGCCGCGATAAAGAAAATCCTCCGGGTCGCCCGGCCCGCACATAAAGAACGGCCCGCCGTCGCTGCGTTTGAGCCACTCCGGATGCTCCGGGTCTGCAATGATCCGTCCAGCCGAGTCTTGCAGTTTCGTGGATGGGCCGGCCTTATCGAAGTCGCCCACGGCAACCACCCAGTCGGAGCGATACGGAGCCTTCCAGAGGTGCTCTTTGGCGCTAAGCGTTCCGATTTTGATTTCCTTGTATTCCTTTTTCGTGTCCACAGCAATTGCGGGCTGCGCGCCCGGCATTCCGGACAAATCCATTTGAATCGACGAAGCGTTCTCGTCGTAGAAAACGCAGTGAAGCTTTGAGGGAACCGACAAAACATAGGCGCCATTACTTATACTTAGGCTGTTGGCCCTATGCATATCCAGCCTGAAGCGATTGTTCCTATGCCAGAACGTGTAGTGTGTCCGCAGTTGCTCCGGATTCGGATATGGGTAGGGGCTATCGGGATAGAAACCGTAGAAGCCACCCATGCCGCCGGCCATCGTCTCCCACCACAGCAGTCGTCGCGTTCCGTCCATGTCGAGGTTGAAGCCGCTGCGTTTATAGCTGTGTCTTTCCTCGTACAAATGAGGCCGCGCCGAATCCCCATCCATATCTTCGGCAATTTCCTGGTAGTCAGCCGGTCCGTGCGCCGTTGCAGTCAGCGCCACATTTCGCCCGAATCCATCGTATGAATTGAGGTTGAAAGGCCCTTCGAGCACATGTCCTCTCGCACACAACAGATGCTGCCAGCCGAAATGCTCGTGCAGATACGCCGCCCAGTTATTCAACTGCTCGGTTTTCGTCCACTCATGCAAGTCGAATCCATACCCCATCGTCCAACCGGGCAAAGGGCCAAGCCGCGCAGCAATATAGCGCTGCAAGCGCCTGTCAGCTTTGCCGTTGATACCGCCGGGAACACCCCTCGGCGTCCATTTGCGCGACTCGTCCCCCCATGCCCAGATGTGAACTCGACCTCCGGCAGCGTGGATTGTCTTGATAATCTTTTCCAGCACCCGGAATGCCGGCGGGTCCGGATTCTCGCTATCGTGCTTGTTGTGCTCTCTGACCCCGAGTTTGAACCAATTGTTGTTGACGTGTACAAAGACAATCTCAAATCCGTTAGCCAAAGCGTGCTTCAGACAGGCCCCGGCCTTTGTCTCAACTTGTTTGATATCGGAGCCAAAGTCATCCAGAAACGCTGGATGCTTGACCCGGCTCATGTAGGCGTTGAACAGGTATCCTCGCAGATCCGTGTCATCCTTTACCTGGATTGCATACTTATTGCCCACATTAGTCAGAAAGCCTTTGACGTTTCGATTGGGGTTCTCGGCAACAGTCGCCGAGCCGGTGTGACCATTTAGCCCGGGGACATTGCCTGACGTCTCGAAGGTCCACTTGCCTGTTCGAGTGCCGGTGAATCGGAATCGCCATGTATCGTGACCATCGTAGAACATTTCGGTGGTGCGTTTTTGGCCGGTGTCGGCATGGGTGAAAGTCGCCCTCGCCGAAACGTCGAAAGGGTTGCCCGAATGTGGAACGTTCTTCACACTCCATTCGGTGCACTCCCACATAACGCCCGCTCGGCTCCCAAAATCCCTGCGTAGCGAGGGCATCTTGCCCTTGTTCCTTTCCACCGGCAAGATGCCGGTGGGACGCAAGGCCGGGACGGCCTCGCCACTGGGATGTGAGGACACTGCCTCGACCAGCAACCCGAGCGCTCGGTTTTCCATCTCGGCGCCGCGAATCTTCGTGTCGTTCCAGCTTATGATAATATCCGGGCCGGGCAGAACGACCATGGCGCGCAGCCCGCCATGCCCGAAGCAGCCGTATGTATCCACCGGCACATCCGGCCAATGCCGCACACCTTCCCTATCGACGCCGTTTGTCCACCAGAACCAGCTATAGCTGCCGGCATGATCGCACTGATTATCAGGGATTTGTTTCGAGCCGATGGATCGCTGGCCCGGAATCATGTCGGCAGCTACGTTGCCCGCGCGCCGAATCGAGTTCGGCACGGGATTGGTCACCGCCATCCTCGCATGTTCGCGACTGATAAGCTGCCTGTCTTTCCACCTGCCTTCTCGCAAGTACAACAATCCGAAACGCGCAAAATCACGAGGCGAAATCGCCAATCGGCCGGGCCTGTCCTTTAGGCCGAAGGCCATGAACGTAGGATTGTCCTGGCATTGAAGCTTATCGGTGAGCATGGGACCAAAGACATTGGCGTCCACCGTCTTTAAATCGGCGCCGTAAACCTTCTGAAACAGCGTGTCCCAGAACAGCGCCATCTGCCAGTCATTGTAAGCATAAGCCGTGCCGGGCGCCTCGGCCAGGCCATAGCACGATATCTGATTTGCAATATGCCGCCACCTGATGTCACTGTCCTTATAGCCGTGTTTTTTGTTTATCCGGTTCAGCCGCGGTTCCCACTTGTTCATGTGTTCGTCGAGGCTGGAAATCCTGCCGTCCTCGACGGCCTTAAAAAGGAAGTGCGAGTAAAGAGGTTTTGCCGCCGAGGCAACGTCCTTTCGTCTGCCGGCATCGCCCCAGGTATAGACCATATATCCGTGCCTAACTACGCAGCCGAATCCACCGGCGTAATCGCTCAATTCCTTGAGTTTCTTGGCATCCAGGCCGGCCTTCTCGGGCGTTTTCGTGGCCCATTGCTTGCCCGGATACACCGGCGATGTTTCCTTCGCCCGCGCTTGACCAACCGGAACAAACGCGCCGGCCAAAAGCACCGCCACTAATATCTTTGTCGGTTTCATTTTTGCTCCTTTTTATCATTCATCTTCCAGATTGTCTTTGATCAGAGATGCCTCTAATTTTTTGTGGTCGCCGGCCGTATCGACCAGAACATTATCCGAAAACAGCACGTGCCTGCTTGCTGGGCCTTC
>DAOVMB010000127.1 GCA_030630905.1 Sedimentisphaerales bacterium | reverse complement strand
TCTACGGAAAGGGCATCGCGGGCGTATATCGGCGAGCGACGCTTCCGGTCGGCAGCCTGGGTAGCAACGCATGGGGCTTGTATGACATGCACGGCAACGTCTGGGAATGGTGCAACGATTTTTATAAAGTGGACTACTACCAGGAAAGCCCCAGGGAAAATCCGAGAGGACCCGAGACCGGCGAAACCAAGGTGCTGCGTGGCGGGGCATGGAAATTCAGCGCCGAGAGTTGCAGCTCGGCCTATCGCTATAATGAAAATCCCGGCTACGCGGACGTCTGCTTCGGATACGATATCTACGGCTTTCGCTGCGTTAAAAACGCCGCCGGCCCGACCGAGCCTCAGTAAAAAAATCAGCCCAAAGTAACATCGAGAACAATATTGGTCTTGTATGAATTTATACCAGTAGTGACAATCAATCCCTGCCGAAAAATGCAACCGGGGGCGGCCGCCTTATCAGCTTGCACCCCCGGTTTCCGTATCTAAACTCTACCGTTTACAGTAAACTACCAACGACCTCGACCTATTCGGCCATTCCGTGTCTTCGCACGCCACTGCTCCAACTTCTCAACCTGCTCGTCTGTCAGAACGGACAGGACTTCTTCGTGAGCCATCTGCATTATCTCCTGCCTGGCTTGCCTGGTTTCGGCTGCTTCGGCGTCGGTTCTGGCTTGCTCGCGGATTGCTTCTATCGCAGTCTTCTGCTCATCGGTCAAATCCAAAGCTGCGAGTGGGCCATCAGGGCCGGCATAAGGTCCTCTGGGGCCTATACCCACACGACCTCTGCCCGGTCCCCACGGCGTCCTCGGACGCAACTGCTCTAACTTGTCGATCTGCTCATCTGTCAGAACGGACTTGACTTCTTCGTGAGCCGTTTGCATTATCTCACGCCTGGCTTCGGGCGTCTCGGCTGCTTCGGCATCGGCTCTTGCATTCTCACGGATCTCCGCTATCGCAGTTTGCTGCTCCTCGGTCAAATCCAAAGCCGCAAACCCGCGGGCGGCGCCATCATCACGCAGCTTCTCCAGTTTTTCAACCTGCCCAGGCGTAAGAACGGCCTCGATGTCCGCATGCAACTTCTTTCTGGATTCTTCCACTAATGCAGTAATTATTTCTTTCTGCTCATCGGTCAAATCCAGCACTCCGAGCATCATCGGCGGCGCTCCGGCATCCTGCAAATTGCCCAGAGGTCCGAACTGTCCCCTGCCGCCGGGTCCCTGGTGCATCCACCCCGGTCCTTTTGCAAAACCTTGCTGCCCAAAGCCTTCGGCCCCCGGGTGGTTCCATCCCGGGCCGTTCGCAAAACCTCGCTGTCCGAAACCTCCGGCTCGTCCCGCCGACACCAGTGCCGATGCTCCTACAACAACTACGGCGATAAATAGCAGCTTTTTCATTTCTTTGTCTCCTTTCGACTACTTCATACTACCCGGTCCCGTTTGAAACACGAACGCCGCGCTTCCAATACACAGGACAAATAAGTTCATTGATCCTTATCTTGATAGTGGACAGATTGCGCCGGAGGTTACACATGATTTGATTTTTTTGCGAATTCAAAATTCCTCGTCTTCGCTCGGCATGAAGGGGAGCGTACCTCTCTTCACCCTGAGCGGAGTCGAAGGGTAACCGGCTGGCCGTTAGAGCACTTTAGTTATTCCGGGCATCGCAACGGGATAGCCACCCTGAGCACCCGGTTTGACCGGCGGCTCGGAATCCATTGTGTAATCATCCAGTCCCGGCGCCAGCTCTATATTCGAAGCCAACGCCTGTTCCCACGTAATTAGCTTGCCGGACTCGGCGGCCATCCGTCCGAGGATACCCGTCATGGCGCCGTAGGCGCTGCGCTCGGCCTCGTTGTATGGTCTGTCGTTACGAATCGCATCGAAGAGTAAATCGTGCTCGTGCTGGTACGCATCGCAGCGAGGGCCTTTGTACCGCCAGATTACATTCTCAGAGGTCTGCTGATGGCCTTTGAAAATACGGGGCTGGGAAATTCCCTCGCCGAGAACGGCCGAACCTTTCGCGCCGTGTATGACATCGCCGAAGAAGCCCCAGCAGTTGTCCATGTGCCGGCCCTGTGCATGCAGCCGGGTTCCGTCAGGAAATGTATATTCCACCGAGTAATGATCGAATAACTGGTCTGGCTCGGTGCGGACCTGCCGACCACCCTGGCCCTGGGCCGATACCGGCCAGGCATCCTTGCACCAGCAGCAGACGTCGAGGTTGTGAATGAGCCAGTCGAGGAGAAAGCTGCCGTTAAGCCATGTAAAACAGGAATAGTTGCGAATCTGGTGGGCCAGCTCGTTCATCCCGGCGGTCCTCGGGGCAAATCCGACACGGGCATGCTCGCGGTAGGCCCAGCAGGTAATAACCTCGCCGATAAGGCCTTCGTGCAGTTTTTCGACGGCCTGTTCGAGCGGTATGTAATGGCGGCTCATCAAACCGCCGGCGATCTTGAGGTTCTTTTGCTCTGCCGCCTTGCCGGCCTTGAGCACGCGGCGAATCCCCGGTGCATCGACGGCAAACGATTTCTCCATGAAAGCGTTGCAGCCTTTTTTCACGGCGTATTCGAGATGGATCGGGCGGAATGCCGGAGGCGTCGCCAGAATGACGAGTCCTCCCGGTGCGACAGCGTCGATGGCCTTTTTGTAGCCGCCCATGCCGTGGAATTGCCGGTCGGAGGGCACGTCGATTTGCTTTGCGAACGATTTGGAGAGATTCTTGAGACTGCTCGCAAGTCGCTGTTCAAAGACGTCGGCCATAGCGACAAGTTTGGTCGGTCCCTTTGTCGAGAGTGCATTGGCCGCCGCCCCTGTCCCGCGTCCGCCGCAGCCAACCAGTGCGATCTTAATCGTGTTGCTTTCGCCGGCATAAGCCCGTGTGCCAATAGCGCCGGCCAGCGCCGCGCCGGCTAACGCGCCAGAGGTTGTTTTCAGAAAATCCCTGCGCGAGGTGGTTGGCTTTTGAGTATTATTTTGTGCATTCATTGAAAAACCCTTTCTCGTAGGGTGCGATGTATCGCACCATTGTTCAATTGATAATTTATAAGGTGCGATACATCGCACCCTACGTCAATTGTATTCTCACCGGCTCGGAGCTTCAATATATTTCACGAGACATTTTCCATATAGAGCAATATAATCAGAAAATCATGAAACCTGTGGACATATACGGAGAATCATACATGAATCTCTCAAACTCAGTTAAAACGTATCTCAACTCAATTATGGTTGGCCTTGCGTTTGCTGTTTTTGCTCATGGACAGCCCAAAGCCGAGCACGGCCTGCATTACAAAACGCCCGCTATGGTCTGGGACGAAGCAATGCCTTTAGGCAACGGTTTGTTCGGGGCATTGGTCTGGGGGGACGGCAAACCTTTGCGAATATCGCTCGACCGAACCGACCTTTGGGACCTTCGGCCCGTTCCAGAATTTCAGGGCGAAGATTATTCGTACCGAACCATGCAGCAATGGGTAAAAGAAGGCCGATTGGCGGACCTCCATCGTCTGTACGACAAGCCATACGGGAATCCCGGCCCGACAAAAATACCGGCCGGACGCATCGAGCTGACACTCGGCGACGACCTTGTTTTCGAGAATGCCTCGCTGGATCTTGCCGGTGCCGCAGCCTTGGTCGAATTCGGGGGCAATAGCAGAGCAGAAGTTTTTGTCCACGCTTCCGAGCCGTTCGGGATGATTCGCATCAATTCAGCCCAGGCCGTCAGTATCAAACTGCTGGCGCCACCTTTCGCAGGCAAGATTACGGACGAAGCAGGACCCGGCAAAATCAGCGCCGGCGACTTGGCGAGCCTAAGATACGAAGCGCCTGTTGAATCAGGCGGCGAAAACTGGACAGGCTATCTACAGCAAGGCTGGGGCGGATTCAGGTTTGCCGTAGCCGTTTGCTGGCGCAAGTCGGAATCAGCCTGGATTGGGGCATGGTCGATTGCAACTTCAAACGAATCCGAAGATCCTTTGATGATCGCCCGCAGCAACTGCGAGAAGGCACTGCGATCAGGATTTTCCAACGCCGTATCAACGCATCGTCAGTGGTGGGATTCATACTGGGACAAATCCTCGATTCGGATTCCCAATAAAATCATCGAACGACAGTGGTACCTTGAGATGTACAAATTTGGAGCCGCAGCGAGGCCCGACACACCGCCTATATCCCTGCAGGGTCCATGGACCGCGGATAACATGAAAATCCCGCCGTGGAAGGGAGATTATCATCACGACCTGAACACCGAGCTGTGCTACTGGCCGGCTTATAGCGGCAACCAGCTCGACGGAGAGTTCGGATTCGTAAACTGGCTGTGGAAAACAAGGCAGACCGCCCGGGCCTGGACGCGGCGGTTCTTCGACATGCCGGGCCTGAACGTTCCAATGACGGCGGACCTCAACCAGGAACAGATCGGCGGCTGGCACCAGTACACCCATTCGGCAACGACTGCCGCCTGGCTGGCCCACCATTTCTATCTGCATTGGCGGTACAGTATGGACAGGGACTTCCTTACGAACCGGGCGTACCCTTGGCTTCACGAGACGTCCGTTTTCCTAGAGGCTATAACCGAGAAAGGCCCTGACGGCAAGCGCACGCTCGCGTTAAGCTCTTCGCCGGAAATAAACGATAACCGGCTGGAAGCGTGGTTTTCCACAATAACCAATTACGACCTTACCCTTATTCGCTGGGCGTTCGAGAAGACGGCAGAATTGGCCGTCGAGACAGGTAACGGCGAGCAGGCCGAGCACTGGCGAGAAGTTTTAGCCGAAATGCCCGATTTGGCGCTCGATTCGAAGAGCAGGAAAATACTCGTTGCAAAGGACTATCCTCTTGCCTCCTCGCACAGGCATTTTTCGCACTTGATGGCGATACATCCGTTGGGCCTGATCTGCTGGGAAAACGGGCCTCAAGACCGGGCAATTATCAAAGCTTCTATGGCCGATCTTGAACAAAACGGAACGTCCCAGTGGTGCGGATATAGCTTTAGCTGGCTGGCAAACCTGGCCACCCGGGCAAGAGACGGTGAAAAAGCTGCTAAAGCGCTGGAGATTTTCTCGACGGCGTTTTGCCTGCGAAACAGCTTCCATTGCAACGGCGACCAGTCCGGGAAGGGATACTCCAACTTCCGCTACAGACCGTTCACGCTGGAAGGGAATTTCGCCGCAGCGGCGGGCCTGCAAGAAATGCTGCTGCAAAGCTATAGCGGCACGATCCGCCTATTCCCGGCAGTACCGGCCGATTGGAAAGACATATCTTTCAAAACGCTCCGGGCGGAAGGTGCTTTTCTCGTATCCGCGGAACGTAAAGGTGGAGTAACACTTTCGGTAACGATAATCTCGGAAAAAGGCGGTCCCTGCCGGCTCGAAAATCCATTCGACAAAAACGAGTACGAACTTAAAGGTGTCGCAGAGAATGCCGTCAGCAAAGATGGAGATGACTTGATAATAAAAACTTCGGCAGGACAAAAAATCACACTAATCCGCAAGCCCTAATAATTTGGAGGTTTCTGAATTGAAAAAGAAAAATAGTATTTCCCGCCGGACGACATTGAAGGGTATCGGCACAATCGGCGCCATGGCGTTTTTTGCAAACCGGGTTTACGGCGAGCAATTCGCCGGCATCTCCGGCAAAGAAATGGACGGCCAAACCGACATACGCAAGACTATTTTTACTAAAGTCTTTTCCACGCCCCTGATAGACACGCACGAACATCTTATCGAAGAGCGTGACCGTCTGAATGCCTCCAACAGCCGGATTCAGAGTAATGACTGGTCGTTTCTGCTGAGCCATTACCTTAACTCGGATATGCTCACGTGCGGCATGCCGCGTACCGAGTACGACAGATTCTTCTCCCGCGATACTTCTCCTCTGGACAAGTGGAAGGTTCTCGCACCGTACTGGCCCGCCGTGCGAAACACAGGTTACGGTATGGCCGTGGAAATTGCAATGCAGCAGCTTTACGATGTCCCCGAACTTTCCGGCGAGACTATAAGAAAGGTTGCCTCCGGTTACGAAAAGGTCTGCCGTAAAGGCTTCTACAAGGAAATCCTTTGCGAAAAAGGCGGCATAGAATCCTGCCAGGTCAACGCCCTGGAGCAGCCTTTTCGCAAATCCGCAATGCCCACCCTTCTGATGCAGGATATAAGCATCGTGGGTATGTTCGCAGGCCCTAATATCGACACGTATGCGAAACCGGCCGGCATTGATGTGAAAACTCTCGCCGATTGGTATCGCGTCATCGACTGGTGGTTCGAAACGTACGGCCCGTATGCCGTGGCGGTGAAATCGCAAAATGCCTACAGCCGGGACATCGACTACGAGAATGTGCCATCTGAGCAGGCCGAACTTGTTTTCACGAAACGGATGTCCGGCGAAGCTTTGACTTCGCGGGAGCGGAAACTGCTCGAAGACCATCTTTTCTGGTATTCGGTCAAGGCTGCGACAAAGGCGAACTTGCCCGTCAAGCTCCACACCGGCTACTATGCCGGCCAGAACAGCATGCCGTTGTCGAGGTTGATTAATAATCCGGATTCCGCCACACGCCTGTGCAGGGCGGCTCCCGAAACGAAATTTGTTTTTATGCACATCTGCTATCCGTATTACGAAGAGATACTTTCGGTCGCCAAGCAATACACGAACGCCTACATCGATATGTGCTGGTCGTGGATTATAAATCCCATAGCGGCTAAAGACTTTCTCAAGAAATACCTCGTCACGGCGCCGGCCAACAAAATCCTTACTTTCGGCGGCGACTACATACCCGTCGAACCGGTGCTGGGCCATGCCGTCGTCGCTCGCCGGGGCATCGCACTGGCCCTGTCGGAACTGGTTGAAGAAGGCTGGCTCAGCATCGATCGGGCGGATGAACTTGTCGATATGATTATGCACGAAAACGCCCGCAAGATATTCAACCTCACTGAGAAAACCAGAAAGCTCAAAGGGGCACCATGG
>DAOVMB010000360.1 GCA_030630905.1 Sedimentisphaerales bacterium | reverse complement strand
CGGGGCATTGGGCGATATGGCCTGTCATACCACCGACGGAATTTACTCGATCATGAATCCAGGTTACGCGGCCACCGCCGAGCCGATCATCATGACCGGGCCCGTCAAGGATCAATGGCCGGCCGGGATGGTGGTTAAGAGTACCTACCGTGCAAAAGGTGACCAGCCCGGGTTCACTACCTACTGGTACGAGGGCAAGGATAAAGACGGAAAGCCTTTCATGCCCGAGGTCCCCGAGGGACTCAAGGTCGACGGGCGCGAACTGCCGAGAACTGGAAATCTGGTCGTCGGCACCAAGGGAACAATGCTGGTGATTGGTGATTACTGGGGTACTCCGCTCCTGATCCCGGAAGCGAAGCGCAGAGAGTTCGGCAAAGCCAAACAACTGCTCGAACGCTCTCCCGGACATCACAAGGAGTTCTTCATGGCCTGTAAGGGCGAGAAGCCGCGGGAGTTCAGTCAGTCCAACTTCAGCTACTCCGGTCCCATGACCGCGAACATCCAACTCGGCAACCTCTGTGCCCGCGCGGGAAAGAAGCTCGAACTGAACGAAGCCGGGAAGATTATCAGCGACCCGAAGATCAACGACCTGGCTTGGCGTGAGCCACGCAATGGTTGGGGACCGCTGGAAATGAAGGTCTAAGTGAATCGCGAAACATAGAGCCTTTTGTTAGTTTTTGGGCTGTTTTCGGCGAATTACGGCAATTTTGACCCAGGTTGACCTGCATCGACTAAGGCAGCAACGACCTGTGAATCTATATGTCTCTGCTAACTGCGGCCTCGTGATGTGCAACCAAGTGGGAAACTTGTGTTTCCGCCGTGTCGATAGACTCGTAAGAAGGCTACCTCTCACATTGTTGCGGATCATGAATTCGGCCACACCCGAATTAGGGGAATTTTAGAAAATTTGTTGCAATTTCCGGTAATGGGGGTTAGTATCCGGCTCAAGCAAGCCCCGTGAAGAAACTCGCCAACGGGGCAACATGATATAAGAAAGATTCCTAACGGGGCGTGGTTTTGGCCAATGGATGAGCCGAACGAAAATAGCCATAGGGGCGTCGAAACCAGTACCAGCAAGCTGGTAAGCGGTTTTGTTGCCGGCTTGAGCGACGAACATCGGATGCTTGTCATTCTCAAGGCACAATTATACGGCGGGACATGGGAGCCAATGCTCGATGATCTGCAAAACCGCCTGGAGAGCAAGCCGTATATCTTTAAGCTGGTAAATAGAATAAAAGACGATATCGAACGCATCGAGCAGATGCGAAAATTTGAAGAGCAACACAATGTTGATTTGGCTGAATATGTTGAGCTTTCGTGAAGAGGGATGAATAAAAGCAATTGGATTCATGCTCCGCATCTGTAACATACATTTCGCAAGAATGACAGAATGTGGTGACGAAAAGAATTTTTTGTGAGGAGTAACAAAAATGCTAAAAATGGTCAGATTCAGAATCGTTTTACTTCTTAGTGTTTCGGCTTTGTGGATTACGCAGAGCAGTTTTGCCGATCAAAACAGCTCTAAACCGCTTATTTCGCCGGAACTGCTCAAGCACGCCAGGCTGAAAATGTTATGGGACAACGAACTGCCAATTAAAAAAAATGAGAGTTTAGATCGATTACTCCTATTCGGCAATCGCATCTATGCGGTCTCCGACCGCAATTTCGTGCTTTCTCTGAATCAGAAAAACGGGAAGATTATATTCGGCAGGACTATCGAACCGGCAGGTTTGCCGATTACGGGAGTGAAGCTTTACGACAATGAGCTTATGTATGTGAGCAGCAACAGTAAGCTCGTTCAAATTAATGCTCAATCCGGAATTGTGCTCAAAACTACCGATGTCGGGATCAGCGTCAATTGTCCCGTCGCTCGTAATAGTTCGTACTTTTATTTAGCCGGTACCGACAAAAGACTGCACGCGATACATGCTGAGAATAAAGTCCAGGCTTTCGAGGTTGCGGCTGAGAACGATTCGATGATTACTTCAGTTACTGCTGACGAGAATTTCGTGCTCTTTGCTACCGCGGCAGGTAATATCATTAGTATCGCACCTGATCTTCCTCGACGTCTGTGGCAATTCGATGCTTCCAAGGCAATTGCCGGACCCATTATCAGAGAAGGGATGTCGCTGTTTTTTGCCAGTAAGGACACAAACGTTTACAGAGTTGATATGGTCGGCTTGCCTGAAAAAAGGCGGCTCGCCTGGAAGTATCAGACCGCTGCAGTACTCGATGAGGCTCCACGTGTGACACAAGAGATCGTCTATCAGCATGTTAAAGGCAAGGGCTTGACGGCTATAAACAAAAACACCGGGTCACCTTTGTGGCAGGTGCCTGGAGGCATCGATTTGTTAACAGAGGCAGGGAACAGGGCCTACGTAATTACAAACACCAGAACGTTGGTAGTGATGGATAATGTCAAAGCGAAAGAGTTGTATGAGGTAAACTTTGCAGGAGTCTCGAAACACGTATCAAATATCACAGACGATAAAATTTATATCGCCGACAATCTTGGCCGGATTGCCTGTTTACAACCGGTCGAGTAGAACGCAGTCGGCACTGAATCGTATTTGGCCAATTGGTAAGGAGAACGAGTGCAAATGGAAGTGAAAATACAAACTGCATTGATAAGTGTTTCCGACAAGAGCGGCGTTGTTGATTTCGCCAAAAAACTCAGCGAAATGGGCGTGAAGATAATCAGCACCGGCGGAACAGCAAAGAAGTTGAGCGGCGCAGGAATAGATGTAGTCGGAATCGAGTCGGTAACGGGCTTTCCGGAGATGATGGACGGCAGGGTAAAAACACTTCATCCGAAAATACACGGGGCTTTGCTGGGAATCCGCGATAAAAAAGAACACACAGCGGCGATGAAAGAGCATGAGATTGAACCGATTGATCTGGTCTGCGTAAATCTCTACCCGTTCGAGCAGACAATTGCCAAACCCGGCTGCACATTGGCTGATGCAATTGAAAATATTGATATCGGAGGACCGAGCATGCTTCGCTCGGCGGCGAAGAATCACAAATTCGTGACCATTGTAACACAGTCCGACCAGTACGATAAGGTCATTGAAGAAATGGAAAAGAACGATGGGGTTGTAAGCGAAGAGTTGCGAAGCGATTTTGCAAGGGCAGCCTTTAGTTTGACCGCATCATACGATGCGGCAATCTCAAAATACCTAAACGGCAGAGCGGACGTGGAGTATCCGGAGAGGGTCTCCATCGCCGTCAAGAAAGAAGCTTTACTGCGCTACGGCGAGAATCCTCATCAAACCGGTGCGTTCTATAAACTGCCCGCGAGCGGCGAAACATCTGTCAGTAGCGGCACTTTGCTGGAGGGCGGTATCGGGATCAGCTTTAACAATCTGATGGATACGAACGCGGCATTCGAGCTGGTAAAGGAATTTTCCGAGCCGGCGGCGGTCGTCGTCAAGCACTTAAATCCCTGCGGTTGTGCCGTCGATGATGACATCTGCGAGGCATACCGAAAGGCATACGAAGGTGATGTAATCAGTGCGTTTGGCTGCATTATCGCGTTAAATCAAAATGTGAACGTCGAGTTGGCCCAGACAATCATGGAATCTTACAGCCGATTCGGCAAGGCACTGGGTGCCGGCGGATTCTTTGCCGAGGTGATTATCGCGCCCGCATTCGATCAGGATGCCGTCGAGATCATAAGAGCGCTGAAGGCATGGGGCGGCCGGGTCCGACTTATTGAAACAGGCCCGATCGACAGGGCCAATATTGACTGTGGCGAGTATGACGTCCGCTGCATCGTCGGTGGAATGCTCCTGCAGAAACGAGACCTGGTCGGCTGGGAACCCGATGCACTGACTTACCCAACCAAAGCCAGGCCGACGAAGAAGCAGCTTGAGGACTTGAGAATTGCCTGGCTCGTCGGAAAGCATACCAAGAGT
>DAOVMB010000130.1 GCA_030630905.1 Sedimentisphaerales bacterium | reverse complement strand
TTGTAGAATGTGCCAAGGTTAACTCCACACTTTAGGCACTTTAGTCACTTCAACTTTTAGGCACTTTTAATTATTTGCGTTCCTATTCCCTTATCGGTATAGATTTCGAGCAGCAGCGAGTGGGGAATCCGGCCGTCGATAATATGTGCCTTGCTGACCCCCGCATCCAGTGCCGTTATACAGGCCTCGACCTTTGGGAACATCGCATCGGTGATAATTCCGGCGTCAATCATCTCCTTAATCTGCGCCTCGTTCAAACTCGATACCCAACTGTCAGGGTCGTCGAGGTCGGTTCGTATCCCGTGCGTGTCGCTGACAACAACGAGCTTCTCGGCAACGACCTCGGCTGCAACCATGCCCGCGGCACTGTCGGCGTTTACGTTTAATTTGCCGCCGGCCTTGTCTTTGGCCACCGAGGCGATTACCGGTATGGTCCCGTCGGCACATAATTTCTTGAGCAATTGTCCATTCACATCCGCTACTTTTCCGACTAATCCGACGTCGAGTTTTCGCCCATCTTCGCCGGCCAGGCGCAACATCTCTGCGAACAGGGCACAACTGCCGAGCGAATGCAGTCCCATCGGCTCGCATCCCAGTTCGGCCAGCGTCTCGCAGACCGGCGTATTGATTTTGTGCACGAGCGTATGTTCGGCGATCCTCAGCGTTCGCTCATCGGTATATCTTCGGCCCTGCACCCAGACCGGTTCCAGCCCGGCTTCGTTCATCGCCCTGGTAATGGCTTTACCGCCGCCGTGGACAATGATCGGCCGCATACCGACCGTCGCCATAAAGGCGATATCGGTCAGCAGTTCTTTTTGCAGAGACGTATCATCCAGCACGCTTCCGCCGAGCTTGACAACCACGATCCGCTCGCGGAACCGCCGGATATACTCCATCGCTTCAATTAACGCGCCAGCTTTTGCAATAGCCTCTTCCATGGAAACTATCCTTGAAAAAACACCGCTTGAGTAAGCCGCTTAATTTATTGATTCTAATCCGTTTCGTCAAGCCATATTTATTGTTGCTATCTTAAAAATTATTGACTTTACGGCGATTTTCTTGAAATTGATTTCGAGAATTTTTGTTATTATATGTGCGAGAATGGTATACGTTTCGATTATCTTGGGAAAAATATGGTTCGTTCGACTAATACAAAGAGCACCAAGACGATTCGCCCGTCGAGTCTTGACCTCAAAGCCGGCCAGAAACTCGGCAAGTACCGGCTGTCAAAATACCTCGGCGAAGGTGGAAGCTGCGAGGTCTGGAAGGCCCGGGATACTGTCGAGAGCATCTGGGTGGCCCTGAAGATACCGCTGGCCGACGTAAACGGCAAACGGGATAACCAGGCTCTGCTGCGTGAGATCCGCCTGGTCGCACAACTGCGCCATCCACACATTATGCCGGTTAAGAATGCCGACATTATCGGCGGTCAGGCCGTCCTGGCAACCGAGCTGTCCGTCGGCACGCTGGCCGACTGCTCGAAACCGATGAGTGTCCGCAGAATTATCTCGATCTCCGCCCAGGTTCTTGACGGCCTGGCCTACGCCCACCGAAAGCGGATGGTTCATTGCGACGTTACACCCGGCAACATTTTCCTGTTTCCAAACGGCCGGGCTGCGCTCGGCGATTTCGGGATCGGCCTGAAGCTCAAAGGTCGAATGATAACCGTGGACGACTTCGGCACACCCGGATACGTCGCTCCGGAGCAGGCATACGGCCGGCCGACCTACCGCAGCGATTGTTTCGCTCTCGGGCTCATACTTTACGAATACCTCACCGGTGTCCTGCCGAAATGGCCTTTTCGCTGGCCGCCCAGGGGCTGCAAGCGTCTCCGGGAAAAAACCAATTTGGCATTCGTCGGATTTCTCAAGCAGGTCCTGGCGGTTGACCCCGACAAGCGTTTCGCTAACGCTGAGAAGATGCGGTCGGCCCTGCTCCAGGCCGTGCCAAGGAAACTCAAGCTCGCCTCTTTCCTGAAATCGACTGGTCGGAAAAAGCTGGACTGGCAGAAAATGCGCCGGGCGGCATTCATTAAACGCTACGCTGCGGTAGTTCCCGTCGTTTTCCGGTGTGCCGATTGCGGTGAGCCGATCGCCGAGAGCATGGTGATCTGTCCGTGGTGCGGCAGCAACCGCAACCGCTTCGATACGAATACTCCTTTCAGCCACGTCTGCACACGATGTCACCGGGGCGTTCTGCCCGAGTGGCGTTTCTGTTCGTGGTGTTTCGGGCCGGGTTTCGCTTCGCCTGCTACAAAACGCACGACGGGTACCCGCTACCACAGCCAATGCAAACACTGCGATGGAAAACTCATGCGCTTCATGCGTTATTGTCCCTGGTGCCGCCGGAAGGTTCGCCGGCCCTGGCAGGTTCGGCCCTTCCCGGAAATATGCACGAGCTGCGGCTGGTCGGTGGATTCGACGTTCTGGAATTATTGCCCCTGGTGTAAGCAGAGCCTTGTCTGATTCATTTACTTTTTAGGAGTCACAAATGACAGAGAAGCCGGAACAGATACTCGTTGCCGGCCCGCCCGCTAATTTCCGTTGGGGTGCAGAGACGCATGTCGGAATGGAGCGCCAGGAAAACCAGGACAGCTTCTTCGCCGATCCCGAGCCGGCACTGTTCCTCGTATCCGATGGTATGGGTGGCCATCAGGGCGGCGCCATCGCATCGGGAATCGTCGTCGAGGATCTGCCCGTGATGATCGAAAACGCCCTCGACAGGCTGAAGGTCGGCACTCCGCGAACTGTAAGATCCCTGCTCAAAACACTCATTGCTGAGCAGAGCAAACAATTGCAACTGGAAGGCACCAGTGAAACAGGTTTCAGGGATATGGGCGCCACGCTCGTCATCGTCCTGCTTAGAAAAGGCCGCTGTTTCGTTGCCAACATCGGTGACAGCAGGGCCTATCGGCTGCGCAAGGGTCGAATGATGCAGCTCACCCGGGACCACTCGGTCGTATCCGAACTCATCGAAAAGGGCCGCATCGAGCCAGAAGAGGCGACCAATCACGACGCCCGGGGACAGATAACCCGCTATGTCGGCATGGAAGAAAAGGCCCGCTCTCATGTCCGTTCCTTCGCTTTGAAAAAGGACGACCGTCTCCTGCTCTGCACCGATGGCCTGACCGACATGCTGGACGATGCGAAAATCGCCGCTATCCTGACGGCCGAAACATATCCCCAGGCTGCCTGCGAGTCACTCGTGTCCGCCGCCAACAAGGCCGGCGGACACGACAATGTCACGACCCTGGTCATCGACTGGCTCGGCCTTGGGTTTTGCCCTTTTGGATAACGAGGAGAATATTATCAGCGATTCAAAACAGCTTTGCGCTGTCGAGCAGGAAGTTGATGGGGCCGTCGTTGATGCTGGTGACTTGCATGTATTCGCCGAAGACGCCCTTTTCGACTGGTATGCCGCGGGCGGCTATCAGGTCGGCGACTTTTTCGTAAAGCTGCTCTGCCAGCGCAGGCTCCGCTGCGGCGTCAAAGCCGGGACGACGACCCTTGCGGCAGTCGCCGTGCAGGGTGAAATTGCTGATAAGCAGAATCGAGCCGGCAACATCCTGTACGCTTAGATTCATCTTGCCCGCTTCGTCGGCAAAGATTCGCAGGTTCACGAGTTTATCGGCCATGAACTGAGAGTCATTGACAGTGTCACCCTTGCCCACGCCGAGATAGACCAGCAGACCTTTGCCGATTGTGCCGACCGGATGATCGTTGACCGTAACGTTTGCTTCCAATACCCGCTGACAAACCATCCGCATAGCTGTTCTTTCCTTCTTCAAAACCACGGTGCCGAAGTTGCTCTTCGAATGCGCACCTCGTCCACAACTGCGTTACCCTTGTGTGTCACGAGGTAGAGAACTAGTTCGGCGATTTCTTCCGGCTTTATCAGTTCATCCTTCGCAATATCCGGACGTACACTATCGACCATATCCGTATCTACTCCTCCGGGACAGAGCAGGTGCACCCGAATATTCGAGCCTCTAAGCTCTTCAGCCAGCGAAATCGTCATGCCGCGAAGGGCATGCTTGGATGCGGTATAGGCACTTTGAAGCGGATAGCCTTTAACGCCGACGACCGATGCGATGTTGATGATATGAGCCGCCTGCGATTTCTTTAATAACAGCAGGGCTTCTCTACACAGTATGAATGGTGCGCGTGCATTGATTGAAATACAACGCTGCCAATCCTCCGTTGAGGTCTTCTCCAGCTCCGCCGAGTGAGTGACACCGGCGTTATTGACCAGGATATCCAGTCGGCCGAGTTTTTCGCCGGTCACTTGAATAAGATTCCGAATGGACTGTTCCTCGGTCAGTTCAACATGAACGATCCGTGCTTGTCCACCCGCCTTTGTCACATGCTCGGCGGTTATTTGCAGTTGCTGAATTGACCGCGCAGCCAAGACAATGGTCGCGGACTCTTGCGCCAGCGCCACGCTAATCGCCCTGCCGATCCCTCGGCTGGCCCCTGTTACTATTGCTACTTTGCCGGCTAACTGTCCTGCCATTTTTCTCAGCGCCGCCGAGTGCGCGTTCCGCGTGTATTCTGCTGCTGCAAATTATCCGTTTGTGTTCCTCTTCTGGACGTCCGTCCCCCGTAGCGGCCGCCTTGCTGATATGCCTGGCCCGGATCGTTGGTTCTATTAAGCAGGCCCTGTGCTTCTTGCAGCTTCCTTTTTTCTTCCTCCATTTTTATGACAAGTCCGTCAAATCGTTCTTTCCTTGCCAGTAACAGCCCGTCAATTGCAGCCGTCGTCTTTTTAGCTTTTTCTTCAACAGCAATAGTTCGTATGGAGCTAATCTCTGCCTGAATTTGTGGGTGTATCGCCCTGGCCAACTCTAACTTGTTATCCGGGGTTGTCTGCATCCACAGACGCATCTGTTCTTGTGTTTGAGGGTCTATTTGCTCGGCCGGACGGCCCGCGCTTTCAGGTCCGAATCCTCTTTGCATGGTAACTGCTCCGCGACCATATTGCGGCTCTATTGTACTCGTTCCGGTTGATTGTCCTCTCTGTGAATACTGGCCTCTCATGCTTCTGCCGGTTGTTCGACCACGGGTGCGTGTACGCGTAGATTCGGCTTGTTTCATTTCTCTTTTTTGCAGCACGAGTCCCCTGTTGACTTTTAAGGACCGCTTCCGCCTATTGGTACGCAGATTATTGATGGCCTCGGCGGTCTTTTTTGCTGATTCCTCAACAGCTACCTTGTGGATGAAATCAATTTCATCCTCGAATTGCTTATCAACAGTCCTCATAAGAATCGTTCTGTTATCATATCTTGTTTGCTGCCACTGACGCAACTCATTTTGGCTTTTGTCGGAAACCTCCTTCACTGACTTCTCCAAACCATCGAACGTCTTAACACGGGTTTTAATCTCGTTCGGATCGGCAAGTAAATCCACCTGTACTGATGATTGACTGGTCGTCATACTTCTTGATCGTGCCTGGTATCTGCCTGCCGTACCTTGATTGTAATTCGCTCCCTGCGATCCACCCGGCAAAGAATAAAGTCTGTCACCTCGTAGTGCTTCAAGATCCGGCTCTTCAGCTCCATTCTTAATCAGCAGCTCTGTGATTTCCTTCTGGTTTTTCTTCCTCGCCAATGTCAAAGCGTTGTCGGCCCGACCGTCAATAGCATTGATATCGGCTCCCTTTGTAATTAATTTCTCGACGATTGCTTTCTGGCCGGACTCCACTGCTAAATGCAAAGGCCTTCTTCCGTGATTGTCTCTTACGTTTACATCGGCGCCTTTGTCAATAAGCAGTTGGGCGATTTCTGTCCGTTTGTTTCGTACTGCTATGTGGAGCAGGGTCCAGCCCATTCTATTTTTCGAATTCAGATCCCTACCCGTTGAAATTTCAGACTTTACCCGTTCGATGTCACCGTCAACAACAGCCTGGTCCAGGGATTTTTTTGGTGGTTGCTGAGCGAAAGTTGTATCGAGCGCCAAAGATGTTAGCAATAATAAAATCGTTATGGAAGTTGTTAGCCGCTTCACGGTATGTCCTCCAGAAATATTTAACCTTAAATAAAACTTATCAGTTATTTAAACTGATTATTTATCGGGCATAAATTAGCTACTCTTATAATTATACAACATTTTGTCTAAATTCGCACAAAAAATATATTTTCTTCTTATTAGACTTCCTCACTACAAGCCAATCCAATTCTTTCCATAATGCCGTCAAATTCGTCAAGGGAGTAAAACTCGATTATGACCCTGCCTCTCTGTCCGCTTTTCCTTGTCTCAATACTTACCTTAGTGCCAAGCTGCCCTGCCAGTTTGTTCTCAATGTCCAGGATATGAGGCGGTTTTGAGCGGACTGTCGATTTAACCTGACTGGTTCCTGCGAGATATTTTCGTACTAATCGTTCAACTTCTCGAACGCTGAGCCGCCCTGCCATCGCTCGATTTGCCAGTTTTCGACGAAGTTCGTCCGTTGGTAGAGCAAGGATGGCCCGGGCATGGCCCATGCTGATTTGGTTCTTGGCCAGCATTTGTTTGATTTCATGTGGTAAGTCAAGCAGCCGTATATAGTTAGCAACAACCGACCGTCCTTCGCCAAGCCTTTCGGCTGCATCTGCCTGAGTCAAAGAGAATGTGCTTATATATTCATGGTAAGCTTTTGCCCGTTCGATAGGATTGAGATCTACCCGGTGTATGTTCTCAACCAAAGACCACTCATGCAATTGCTCATCGCTTGCTCGGCGAACCAGGGCAGGTACGCTCGTCAATGAAGCCAGTTCGGCAGCTCGTAATCGGCGCTCCCCGGCAATGAGCTGAAAGCCGGTCCCTATTGGGCGAACAATAATCGGCTGAATTATTCCATTTGCCCTGATTGACTCAGTTAATTCTGTCAATTCCTGCTCATTCCATACTGTCC
>DAOVMB010000399.1 GCA_030630905.1 Sedimentisphaerales bacterium | reverse complement strand
TCTTCATCTCTGCCGATGACCGGGTCGAGCTTTCCCTTGCGAGCCATCTCCAAAAGGTCGATTCCGTAGCGTTCCAGTGCCTTGTATTTATCTTCCGGATTCTGGTCCGTTATCTTTTCCGGCCCGCGAATTTCTTTCAGGGCGCTTTCAATCTGTTCCGGCGTAACTGAGTTGAGCCGGAGAATTTCTTTAGCATCACTCTGCACCGAAGCAAGCGCGATAAACAGATGCTCGACGCTCAAATATTCATCGCCCATCGCATCGGCCCTGTTTTGGGCATCCAGGACGATCTGGCCAAGCGCAGGATCCGGCATGAGCTGATCGCCGCTTTTGCCTTCCGGCAGGCGTTCAAGTTCACTGCCCACCATCTCTTTGATGCGCACTATATTGGCGCCGATTTTTTTCAGTGTCTCGACGGCAACGCCGGCATTGTCATTACACACAGCGCTCAACAGATGCAGCGGTGACATCACGGTATGCGATTTCGCCATTGCGATTTGCTGAGCCGTGGCTATTGCCTCCTGGGCCTTCAATGTGAATTTGTCGAATTTCATAGCTAACCTCTATCATACGAATATGAAGCTTAAATTATAATTACTCGTATATATAGCAAGTGCAAACAACGTGCCCAAACAAAATAAAATCCTAATTGCTTAATTTATAAGCATTTACATATTTCATGTATTCTTTGGAAATGTGCCAATTTGGCAGTTATGTGCCGGCAATTTCACGCCGGTGCAGTATCCATAATTTTGGTTCTTCCGTATAATGCGCAGGTGCATTCGATGTTCGGGACGACCGAGAAAAATCGTTCGGGGCCCCAGAGGCGAAAATTCCCCCCCCGCCTGCCCAAATTTACGCCTCTGCCCAAACGATTTTTCTCTCAATACAACCCCAAGGAACCGATTTGTGCGGTTCACCTATGCATTATCCGGATGAAGCAGAAATTCGGCATTAAGCTTCTATTCTACCCCTTTAGGGTTATTTTGGGCCTTGAAATTGGCTTTGTTTTGCATATTTCGCTTCGTAAGGCACAGAGGCTCAAATTCGAATCCCGAGATAAAAAAGCCCCGTTTGGGATGGGGCTAAAGTATTAATTCCAAAAGGATTATGAGTTTTTCTGTTAGTCGAATATTATCAGGGCAAGGATTGCCGAATTATCCTGCCTTATCAACAGTAGAGCTCTTCCTTTTTTCTGAGCTTTTTTAATCTCCTCGTTAAACTCTTTCGTATTGTGGACTTGTCGCCGATTGACCTCCTTAATCAACACTCCCGGGATTATACCGGCCTGGGCTGCTTGTGAGCCGGTTTCGACTTCTCTGACGACGACTCCGCTTTCGCCTTCATAGCCCAATTGTTGTGCCAATTCTTCAGTTAGGTTTACTACTGAAAATCCTAATTCGTCGATAGTCTCTGCCGACAGTTTTCCTCTGAGTTCTGCTTCCGGCGGCCGTTTACCGAGTTTTATGGTAAATGTTTTTCGTTTTCCATCTCGCAGAACAACAACTTCGACTTTAGTATCCGGGCTTAGCATTGCCACGCGATTAAGGAACTCGTTGCTTTTTTCAACGGGCTGACCTTCGAATTCGACAATGACATCGTAGTATTTCAGTCCTGCTTTTTCTGCAGCAGAACCCTCAATAACATTCGATATAAGTGCGCCCTTAGTATCTTTTTCTAAGTCGAGAGCAGCAGCCAATTCAGGAGTTATGTCCTTAAACTCAATACCGAGGAAGCCTCGTTCAACGGCTCCACCCTCACGAATCTGTTTATAAGCGTGCTTGGCCATGTTTATGGGTATCGCAAAGCCGATTCCGATATTGCCGGTCGCGCCGTAAATGGCGGTGTTCATCCCGACGACTTTCCCTTCGAGATTTAGCAGTGGGCCGCCCGAATTGCCTCGATTAATGGCGGCATCGGTCTGAATGAAGTTTTCAATATCGGCCAGGCCGATGCTTCTGCCCTTGGCGCTGACGATGCCGGCGGTCACGGTATGGCTGAAACCCAGCGGATTGCCGATGGCAAGGACCCATTCGCCGACTTCGAGGGTATCGGAGTCGGCGAATTCGAGATAAGGCAGGTTGTCGGCGTCGATTTTGATGACTGCGATATCGGAACCCGGGTCAGTTCCGGTAATTTCAGCGGTGAATTTCCTGCCGTCCGCAAGCTCGACAATGACTTTCTCGGCCCCTTCGACCATGTGGTTGTTTGTCAGGATATCGCCGTCGGGTGAGATAATAAAGCCGGATCCCATGGCCGTTTGAGGCTGCCGGTATCTACGCTGTGGAGCGCGCTGACGAGGAAATCGCGGTCCGAAGAAATATTCGTAGAAATCGTCGCCGAACGGTGAGTTGCGGTATGCCTGGCTGTCCTGGGAGACGGTTTTCTCGGCTTTGAGTCCGACAACGGCGGGTGAGGCCTTTTCGGCGATCGAAGAAAAAGCTTTGCCCATCTGCCGCAGGGCGGCGATGCTGTCCGGATCCGCCGCTAAGGCACAGAAAGGTGTGGCAAAGAGCAGCAGTAAGGTTGAAATTACAAGAAGATGTGAGTAATTTTTGTTCTCTTTGTAGCTAATAATCTGCATTTCGGTCTCCAATTTATCAGTTGAATAAGACAGTAACAAAAATCAACGATTCGGCAATTAAATATACACGTTTTAGGCTCTACATATACGATTTTATTGTATGAAAGTTCAAGGCGTCAAAGATATTTTCATGCCGTATAATATATTGATTGATAACGCTTTGTAAGCAGTATATAATAATTACATTTATAAAAGCGAATATTTATCATAATTTTAAGGATTATAACTATGAAGCTACTATGGATTTTCAGAGCTATCTTTCTTGTTGTTGTTGTGGCAGTTGTGTTCGTTAATATCAGTTCTCCGATAATGGACAAAGATGATGAGGGCATAACCTCGAAAGAGACATACGAAGCTAATTTACGCGCGATCATTTTTAGCAGTATAGGGATGGCGGTTTTTGTTCTTCTGTTGGATGTTCTGACGCCGAAGAAAAAGTTCAGCGCTCTGGCGGGTGTGTTTTTCGGCTTATTGGTCGGCATACTTGTTAGTTGGTTGCTGGCGCCAGTGGTGGATATGGTGAGCGGTACCTTTAGCGTCGATGTAACCGAAGCGGCGATTACGGCGATCAAATGGCTGTTGGGCATATGTATATGTTATCTTACAATCAGTATTGTTATGCGGACCAAAGATGATGTTCGCTTCGTGATTCCTTACGTGGAATTTGCCAAGCAGACCAAGGGCGCCCGGCCGCTGGTTGTAGATACTTCGGCTATCATCGACGGACGAATAGTAGACTTGTGCCAGAGTAAATTGTTCGATGCTCCGCTGATTGTCCCTCGTTTTGTGCTCAACGAGCTGCAGCTTATAGCCGATTCGGCCGACAAGCTCAAACGCAATCGTGGCAGGCGGGGACTCGATATACTCAGCAAGATGCAGTCGGACCCTGTTATCGACGTGGAAATTGATGACACCGTGATTGCAGAGGTCGAGGA
>DAOVMB010000434.1 GCA_030630905.1 Sedimentisphaerales bacterium | reverse complement strand
CCGGCTCTTATTCGGCGCTAATTCCGAATGCTCAGCCTGCCAATCCGGCTATAAACTTCGGAAGCTTCGAGTATAATCCGGCTTCCGGCAACCAGGATGAAGAATATATCCAGCTTTTAAACCCCAACTCATACGCGGTGGACATCTCCGGCTGGAAACTCTCGGGGGGAATAGAACACACTTTCCTGCCCGGAACCGTTATCGTTGCCGGCGGCAATCTTTACGTCTGTCCCGATGCAGCAGCCTTCCGGGCCAGGGCCGCCTACCCAACCGGAGGCCGAGGACTATTTGTCCAGGGCAATTACAGAAGACACCTATCTAATTGGGGCGAGACAGTCAATCTGTTCACCGAAAAAGATTATCTGATCGACACGATGACTTACAACGGTAATCCCAGCGATCAGCAGCAATATCTTCGGATAACGGAACTCATGTACCATCCGGCACAGGCAGGCAGCTATAACGAAGAGGAGTACGAATTCATCGAGCTACAAAATATCGGCGCCGTGCCGGTGCTGCTCGATGAAGTCAAGCTTACTGATGGAATTTATTATCAGTTCGCATCCGGCGGCAATTTGTCTCTTGCTCCGGGTGATTATATTGTGCTCGTGAAGAACAGAGATGCCTTTGCCTGGCGCTACGAAACCAATGGCATTAACATTGCTCCGGGCGTCTATACCGGCAGTCTGAGTAATGCCGGCGAAAGAATCAAGCTGGAAGACCGGACCAACAGCACGATTCTGGAGTTCAAATATGACGATGACTGGTATGTGGTAACCGATGGCGAAGGCTTTTCTTTGACCATAGCAGATCCGACCGATCCTGACTTAGACAGTTGGGATCAAAGAGATTCATGGCGCCCAAGTACCCACACCAACGGCTCGCCGGGACAGGGATGATTTATTTGAGGTTTTCGATTTTCAATTTGCGATTTGCGATTTGACAATCGATAATCGGCATTCGTCAATCTTCTCGTGCTGCGTTCTGCGTCCCACTCAGCACGCAGCGCTCAGCACGCTGAACGAACAAAATTTTTCGATAAATGGGTTTGCGTATAGTCTCAGCTCTGATAAAATGCTTATCTCGTGCTGCGTGGTGCGTGCCGCGTGCTGCAGAACTCTGAACGCCGAACTCAGAACGAAAGGATTACGATTATGTTAAAAGTTGGTATTGTAGGCTTCGGATTTATGGGGCAGACGCACTATAAGTGCTGGAAGAAGGTCGAAGGAGCAAAAGTTACGGCTATCTGCGACGTAAACACGAACATAGAAGAAGACACAAAAAGAGCGGTAGGCAATATCGGGGACGGCCAGGAAGCGGTTGATTTCAGCAGCCTGAATGTATATACCGATTTCGACAAGATGCTTCTCGGTGAGAAGCTCGACGCTGTCTCGATAACACTGCCGACTTATCTGCATCCGGATAACACGATAAAGGCACTGTCGGCCGGGATCAATGTCTTATGCGAAAAGCCGATGGCGCTGACAGCCAAGGACTGTGAGCCGATGATAACCGAGGCCAAACGCAGCGGAAAAATCCTGCAGATCGGTCACTGCGTCCGGTTCTGGCCCGAATACGCCAAAGCCAAAGAAATAATCGACTCCGGCAAGTACGGCAAAGTTATCGCCGGGACGTTTCAACGCCTCGGCTCGGCTCCGACCTGGAGCATCGACAACTGGTTCATGGACGAGCAACGCAGCGGAGGAGTGGCCCTGGACCTGCATATCCACGACACGGACTATGTGCAGTATCTGTTCGGAATGCCGAAAGCCGTTTGCAGCGTCGGAGCGAAAGGCCCCGGCGGCGGTTTGATACACATTTCGACCCAGTACCTTTACGACAATGATACGGCGATAACCGCAGAGGGCGGCTGGGCAATGATGCCGACGTTCGGTTTCGAGATGAGCTTTAATATTGTACTGGAAAAAGCAACGCTTATTTACGACCTGACGCGAGAGCCGGCGTTTCGGGTCTGTCCGGCCGAGGGAGAAGTGTTTACGCCGGAAGTTAAAGAAGGTGACGGCTGGTTCCTGCAAATCGCTCACTTCGCCAAAGCTGCAAGCGGCGAAAAGGTCGAGCCGATAACTACTCTGGAGGAATCAATGAATTCAGTTAAAATCGTCGATGCCGAAAAGCAGTCGGCAAGCAAGGGGCAACGCGTTTCGATTAGCTAAGCAAAAATAAGAATTTGAGTTGGAGAATCATACAATGAAATGTAAAAATTGGCCGATAGGAGTTTGCAGTTGGTCGCTACAAACGGACGTAAACGGCGTTGCGGATGCAATGAATAAAATCGGAATCGAACATGTACACCTGGGAGTCAGAGGTGCACTGGGAGCGGACGGAAACGATTTCCTTTCAGCCGTTCAGAATCAAAACTGGACCATCAGCGCTACAATGATCGACTTTCCACAGGAAGATTATTCGACGCTCGACAGCATCAAAGTCACCGGCGGCATCGGGCCGGATGAATATTGGGAGCAAAACCAAGAGCTGTTTCTGGGCGCCACCGACGTAACAGTGAAGCTCGGCGTAAAATACCTCTCGATGCACGCTGGCTTTATCGATGAAAATGATGTGGCATACGCCGAGAAATTCTACGAACGGATCAGATCTCTGGCCGACGCGGCGGGCGAAAAAAATATTATGCTGCTGCTGGAAACAGGCCAGGAGACAGCCGAAGAACTGCGGAACTTCCTTAAAGAACTGGACCACCCGGCTATCGGAGTCAATTTCGATCCGGCGAATATGATTCTTTACAACAAAAGCAATCCAATCGAAGCGATTAGGGTACTGGCGCCCTGGGTCAAGCATATTCACGTTAAGGATGCGAACCGGACGACACAGCCGGGCACGTGGGGCGCCGAGGTCCCATGGGGCGACGGACAGGTACAAACCGAGACCTTTTTGAACGCGCTTGGAGAAATCGGATACGATGGTACTCTGGCGATCGAGCGTGAAGCCGGCGACAATAGGTTCGGCGACGTCAAGCTGGCAGCCGAAAAGCTTGTCAGTTTTGGCGGATGAAACACGCTGGAGATTCAACATCTAACGGTAAGAATGTAGAAATAGGTTAAGGAGAACAAAATGGATAAGCCCTCAACAAGTATCAGAATCCGCCTGAGCATTATGATGTTTCTGCAATACATGATGTTTGCTGTGTGGTGGGTTCCCCTGGCGGCCTACCTGGCGAATATGGAGATTGAAGGAGCCTACAAGGCCTGGATACTGAGCGTAATGCCACTGGGCTGCCTGCTG
>DAOVMB010000214.1 GCA_030630905.1 Sedimentisphaerales bacterium | reverse complement strand
CTTAGGTTACGCTGCCTGGTCGCAAGACGGTGCGAACTGGCACAGTCCCATCATGCTGGAAGGAACATTCGGCCACTATATCTGGCGGGCCAATACTTTTGACGGAAAGGCATATCTCTGCGGCCGGCGAAAGAAGAACTTCGCGGAAGCACCGAGGGGTGAAGGTTCCATAGTAGAATCGGCAATGCTGGAGAGTGACGATGGCCTGATTTGGCGCACCCGTGCTCTGTTCCAGGAGACTCACGGTGACGAGACCGCATTTCAATTCGAGGCCGACGGAAGCGTCATCGCTGTCGGCCGGCGCGGCAGAGATACAGCTCAACTTTTAAGGTCAAAGCCACCATACACGCAATGGCAGCGCAAAGAACTCGACCGATATATCGGAGGGCCGTTGCTCACACGCTGGGGCGGTCGCTACGTGGTTGGCGGGCGAAAAACTATTGGTGACAGGGGACCTAAGACCTCAATGTGCTGGCTGGTGAACGACCAATTGCACGAATTTGCCGAGCTTCCGAGCGGCGGCGACAATTCCTACCCCGGCTTTGTCGAAATAAGCCCGAACCTCGCTGTTATATCATGGTATTCTTCGCATGAAAAAGACGCCGAAGGCAAGACTATAACCGCGATCTATATGGCGGATCTGGAAATTGTCGAATGACTGTCATGTCTCTAAAATACACTGCATGGGTGGAAAAAACTGCCCATACGGTCTTTGTTCGGATTATACTGTAACAATACGTTTTTTCGCTACTTTATATCCGCGTGGTATTCCTGGAGCGATTTAATCTGCCCTGGCTTTTTCTGGAAAGCTGCAATTCCCTTAGCCGCCGCCGCTGCCGCCGCCGCTGTCGTGATATAAGGGATTTTGTATTTAATCGCTGCTTTGCGAATGTAAGAGTCGTCGTATTTACTTTGCTTGCCGCTCGGGGTGTTGATAACAAGCTGTATCTGGCCGTTCTTTATACTATCGAGAATATTCGGCCGCCCCTCGTGCATTTTAAGAATGTGTTCAGATTTCACTCCGTTCTTCGATAAGAGCTTGTGCGTCCCCTCGGTAGCGATAATCTTAAAGCCGAGCTTCTCGAACTCTTTCGCAACTTCAAGTGCGGAAGGTTTGTCTTCGTCCGAAATGGTAATCAGGACGGCTCCCTCTGAGGGCAGCGGCGATTGCGTAGCCTCCTGCGATTTATAGAACGCCAGCCCGAACGAATCCGCCATGCCGAGGACTTCGCCGGTCGATCGCATCTCAGGGCCTAAAAGCGGATCGACTTCGGGGAACATATTAAAAGGAAACACGGCCTCCTTTACACCGAAATGCGGGATGGACATCCTTTTTAACTTCATATCCGACAGGCTTTTGCCTAACATTAGCTGCGTGGCGATTCGAACCATTGAAATCCCGCAGACCTTCGAGACCAGCGGCACGGTCCTCGATGCACGTGGATTGGCTTCGAGAATATAAACGACGTCATCGGCAATGGCGTACTGGATGTTCATTAAACCGACGACGTTAAACTCGATTGCGATTTTCCGGTTGTAGTCATAAATCGTCTTGAGATGTTTTTCAGGAATACTGACGGGCGGCAGCACGCACGCCGAGTCACCCGAATGGACGCCGGCCAGCTCGATGTGCTCCATGATCGCCGGGACGAAAGCATCCGTGCCGTCGGCGATAGCGTCTGCTTCCACCTCGATAGCGTTTTCCAGAAACTTGTCAATCAGGATCGGTCGCTCCGGCGAGACATCCGTCGCCCTGGCGACATAGTATCGGAGCATATCTTCATCGTGCACCACTTCCATGCCGCGGCCCCCGAGGACATACGAAGGCCGGACCATTAACGGATAGCCGATTTTCTTTGCTATCTCGAGCGCCTCGTCCAGGTTACTCGCCATGCCGGATTCCGGCTGCGGAATGCCGAGCTTTTTCATCAGCTTTCGGAACCTGTCCCTGTCTTCCGCCAGGTCGATTTTTTCGGGTGAGGTGCCGATAATTTTGACGCCGGCTGCTTCCAGCTCTGCGGCAAGATTCAGCGGCGTTTGTCCCCCGAACTGCACGATCGCGCCTTCCGGCTTCTCCTTGTTGTAAATACTCAGCACATCTTCGACGGTGAGCGGCTCGAAGTACAGCTTGTCCGAAGTGTCGTAGTCCGTCGAGACGGTCTCCGGGTTGCAATTGACCATGATGGTCTCATAGCCTTCATACCTAAGTGCAAACGCGGCGTGGACACAGCAGTAGTCGAACTCGATGCCCTGGCCGATACGGTTGGGGCCGCCGCCGAGCACCATTATCTTGCGTTTCTTGCTGACATCGACCTTGTCCGGAGCGTTATACGTGGAGAAATAATAGGCCGCGTTTTCCACGCCGCTCACGGGGACAGGCTCCCACGCCTCGGCAACATTAAGCTTAAGGCGTCTTTCTCTTATCTGTTTTTCCGGAACATTCAGAAGCTGAGCCAGATACTTGTCTGCAAATCCGTCCTTCTTCGCCTGGATCAGAAGTTCGTCCGGCAGCTTTTTGCCCTTGTACTTCAGGATTTTTTCTTCGAGTTCAACCAGTTCTTTCATCTGTTCAATGAACCAAGCCTTGATATAGGTCTTTTCGTGGAGCACATTGATGCTCACGCCTTTGCGAAGGGCTTCGTACATAATGAACTGTCGCTCACTTGTCGCTTCTCTTAGGAGTTCCAGAAGTTCATCAGTGGATTTCGTGTTAAAATCTTTGGCAAAACCCAGCCCGTGCCGGCCGGACTCGAGCGAGCGAATGGCTTTTTGAAATGCTTCCTTGTAGTTCTTGCCGATACTCATAACCTCGCCGACGGCGCGCATCTGTGTACCCAGCTTGTCTTCAATCCCCTTGAATTTCTCAAAAGCCCATCGCGCAAACTTTACGACCACGTAATCTCCCGACGGCGTGTATTTATCAAGCGTGCCGTCTCGCCAATATGGAATCTCGTCCATCGTCAGGCCGCCCGCTAGCATTGAGGAAACCATCGCAATGGGAAAACCGGTCGCCTTGGAAGCGAGCGCTGATGACCGTGACGTTCGTGGATTGATTTCTATGACCACGACCCGGCCTGTCTTCGGGTCGTGAGCGAACTGAATATTAGTTCCCCCAATCACGCCGATTGCTTCGACTATATCATACGAATGTTTCTGCAGACGCTTTTGCAGCTCCGGGTCTATGGTCAACATCGGAGCTGTGCAGAACGAATCGCCCGTATGAACGCCCATGGCATCGACATTCTCTATGAAGCACACGGTTATCAACTGGTTCTTGGCGTCACGTACGACCTCAAGCTCCAATTCTTCCCATCCCAGCACGGATTCCTCGACGAGGACCTGCCCGACAAGGCTGGAAGAAAGGCCTCTGCTGACGATGGTACGGAACTCCTCGATGTTGTAAACCAGGCCGCCGCCCGTTCCGCCCATGGTATAGGCGGGGCGTATAACGCAGGGCAGGCCGATATTCTCAAGCGATTTTTCCGCTTCTTCGAGACTATTTGCGATTTCGCTTCTCGGCATCTCGATGCCCAGCTTATTCATCGTATCCTTGAACGCTTGCCGGTCTTCACCGCGTTCTATGGCGTCGACTTTTACGCCGATGATCTGGACGTCGTATTTGTCCAGGATTCCCCTGCGTGAAAGTTCGGCCGAAAGGTTCAGGGCCGTCTGACCGCCCAGGTTCGGCAGCAGTGCATCGGGCTTTTCTTTTGCGATAATCTGCTCGATGGTTTTAACATTGAGCGGCTCGACATACGTCACATCCGCCGTGCCGGGATCGGTCATAATGGTTGCCGGGTTGGAATTGACCAGCACGATTTCATAGCCCAGCTTCCGAAGGGCCTTGCATGCCTGTGTGCCGGAATAATCGAATTCGCAGGCCTGGCCGATGATAATCGGGCCTGAGCCTATAATCAGTACCTTGTGGATATCCTTACGTTTCGGCATTGCACGTTCCTCTAAAAAACCATGGACTTCGGAAACAAACTCAGGGCACAAGACCCGACATTTTCGTATTTGGACGATTTCTTTGAGTCTTATGACTACAGTGAAATCGCCGAATTTTAGCCAAGCCGACCCGACCTGTCAAGAAATGAAGTTAAATCAGTTAATTATCCCGGATAATATTGTGCAAATAGAAAGTATTTTGGTAGGATATAACTTGTGGATACCAAACGAGGCAGTTTTGATGCAACTATTTGGAGAGCCCTATGCGAGATACGAAAGAACCTCAATGAAAGGGGGAAATAAGTAAGATGTCCCCGGATTTCCCCCTGAAGCGCATCAGTGAAGACCGGAGTCCCAATTCTTGTCGGTCAGGGAGTTTGGTCATTGCCGCGCGTAGTGGTTGTTCACTTGAAGGCATGGAGGCCGAGTTGACACCTTCCGTTTCCTCGCAAACTACTTGGAGTATAGGTTGTTTATATAATGACGACAATCAATTGCCAGCTATAGGGTAGAACTCACTTGCTACGCTAAACAGCCGCTTTCGCGCTGTCGGCCTCAACTCATCTTCGGGAACGAGGCGATAGCCTTTGTGTTTCATACATCGGTCGAATTCTATCTCTCTGTACATGTACCACCAGTCTCCCAAGATCGCTTCAGCTTGGGCCTGATAATGACACTCCCGGCAGGCTCGCTTTGCCTCTTTTAGAGTTTTGTCTGGGTGATACCAGCGGACGCTACGACCTGTGCACCCGACAAGGCCAGCCATCACCATTATAATGAACACTGTCAGAATTTGTCGAGTAGACATAGTATGATTCCTTCATTTATGATTGGGTCTCCAATCCCTTCGATTTCTTTCCGAGTACGCGCGGCGATTTCATCAAAGGCCGTTTTTACGCCTTTGCTTTGCATATCAGGAAAATAGGGATGCGAAAGCAAAACCCAGGTATTGATAACATCGTTGTTCTGTACAATGGACCACAGCTCTTTTTCGCCTCCACCGTGTTCTAAAGTAAGTCCAGAGGCGCGCGTATCCAATGAAGTCATTACTCTTTCCTCAGCGCATCCAGAAAGCGCTAAGGCAAGTAACAGCACCAATAGTATTCTGCTCCTCATGAAATACATCAATAATATCATTAACACAGCGGACTACCATTGTCAAGGGAGCGCAATCAAACATCTTTCGCAGATAACGGGCGGAAATATCCTCTCCCACATTCACTCCCGTCTGAAACTCTACACCCTCGGTTCTCAATTGATCTAACCTGCGCTCAATAATGTGTTTTTCAAGCTTAAAGTCCGGGATGCCGTAACGCAACAAACCTCCTACTCGCTCACTTCTTTCAAAAACAACCACATCATGCCCATCTCGTGTGAGTTGCTGGGCCACAGCCAAACCCGCTGGCCCGGAGCCTATCACT
>DAOVMB010000255.1 GCA_030630905.1 Sedimentisphaerales bacterium | reverse complement strand
ATGGTAAACTCGCCTTTTCCATCGATTACGAACTGGACGCGGACGGCGCTCATGCCTTCAATCGTATCCAGTTCCACGCGCTCGGGGCGCCTCTTGACGGCTTGAACGCGTTTGAAGAATCGATCCGTAATCCGACCGCTTGAGAGGATGTGAAGATGATCGCCTTCGATCGAAACGATATCCGGCGGGCTTATATGGTGAGCCACATCCTGGCCGGTTCTCGTCGGGATTAAGCGCTTGTTTTCAATTGTAATCCATATCTTGAACAAGCTCTCGCCGAGCGCCTCGACCTTCACCTCGCTGATTTCCAGCAACGGCATCATATCGGCGTGATACAGCGTAAAAGCCATATTGCGGTGAAGCTCTTCTTCCAGCAAGAACGAAGGCGGCACGCGGCCCCACTCTTTTTTCCGGCCTCCAATTTCAATCGCCCCGTACGTCGGATGCTCGTATGGCTGCCAGGGAACAATGCCGTCACCCATCAGGACATATTTAATGAAATCTGCCTCCTGCTCGTCCGAAGGTGAACCAGAGGTCTTATACAGGTTCTTTGATGTCCAAAGCTCATTTGTAAACGAAAGAATGCCGCGGCCTCCGTATAACCAATCCAGCTCGCTTCCCAGGGCCTGATAGAGATCGTCCCAGAGAATCATCGAGCGGTAATAAGGTATTATTTTTTCTCCCCGCGCAGCGATAAGTGCCAGCACGCGGTCGTCCTTATCGTTCATCGCCCCCCCTTCCCTGCCCGGACCTCGCAGGATCATTCCGCCGGAATTGTGATACGACTGGGCCGCTGCGATATTGGGATGGGCCAGCACAAACTCTGCAACCGCACGAGTCTCCGGCTGAGAAAACGGATAATCCTTGGCCCCATACTGAACATAATTCGGCTGCCAATCATACGCCCAGTTGCGATTCATGTCGTAGCCACCACGGCCATCTTCATTAATCTCACCGTCACCATCATTATCAATCCCCTCCCAGCCAAGCAGAGTATATTCTCCAACCTCGTCCGGTTTGGCCCTGACCATCACCTGCTCAGGATAATCCGGGTGCAGCTTGAAACGTCCGTGGGGATCTTTGATCCGCATCATAGTGATTTGGCCGTCTCCGTTGAGATCCTCGCTGTCATCCTCATCGGCCAGGCCATCGCGGTCGTCGTCCGTCGGCTCAAGCCCGGATCGAGCACGACCGCCGCGATTAAGCCAGGAATCGCGCCCATCGGGATTGACGCTTGGTACAAGATAGAAAATCCGCCCATCGAGCAGTTCCGTCACCTTTTCGAGCCGGCCGTATTGGTGGCATAGATACCAGGCCGTATAGGCCACCGTCTCGCTGGTCTGAATCTCGTTGCCGTGAATGTTGCCATCGATATACATTCCCGGCTTACGGTCCGGATCGCCAACATTCCGCGTCGTCACTTCCAGGCACCATATATCCCTGCCCTGGGACGATTTGCCGACCGAATATAGCCGGGTCAGATCGGGAAAGGCTTTATTCAGACGGACCAGGATGGCCGTAAGCCCGGCGTGATCGTAGTACCGGTTCCACGCTACCCTAACCTTACGCCGGCTCCCCGCCCCCAGTGCCGGGAACGAATGCCTGGCGGGATTACCGACTCTTGGCTTGCGGCGACCTTCTGAGGCAAGGGTCATTCCGGCAAGCATTAAAATTATACATGAAAAAACTAAAACGGCGACACAACATTGAAGTCTGATGCGGTGCTTCATAAAAAAGACCTCTGATATCCTGAAATATTTTCTATGTGCCGATTCATTCAGCATTCGGCAGCTCGACCGAGCCTTTGACCTTCCCAGCCAACATCGAGACGACCTCGAAATCGATTTTCTCTCGCTCCGGTACCCTGACGATGTAGCGCAGCTCGACCATCCCGCCGCTTCCCCGGATTGCCGGCAGATTGGTAATTCGGCTTCCTGATAGAAACGATTCATCATCCAGCTCCATCATCAGCCGGGTCGGATGGACCTCGCGCGTCGTTCGCCCGTGCGCCAGCAGGGTCGGTAGAAATCCGATATTCTCTACCTGAATCTCAACTTCATAGACCGACCGGCCAAGATGGCGGCACTCGATCTTTCGCACGCCGATGCGCGGCAGTCGCTGCGCTGCTTTGGTCAGGAAGTCGGCGTGTTTGGCGACAATCTCGCCAACCATCTCAACAGGAGGATTCGTCAGGGCGAAGGGACGATATCCTCCGACCTCGACACGCCGGCCGGGAAAATCGGGGTGCTCAATCGGCCGCCATTCGAGGAAGGCTTCCGGCGCATGTTCGTCGAACCACTTTAGCTCTTTACGCTCCTGCTGGTTCCGCTTATCTTCATCATCCTCCGTATCCTCATCCTTGTTGTTTTCCTCATGCTCGGATTCGGAATCCTGCTCTTGTGGTTCTTTTACCTCTTCCTCAGCCCCTTCGGAAATTTCGACGGCGACGGCCGGGCTCCAGGGCCTGGCTGCCAGCGAGAACCGGCCCCGGTGGTAATACATCCAGTCGCTGAACGCACCGGGCACCGAAGCACCCTCAAGCTCTTTTTCCAAGCCAATCGCTTCGCGATATAGCTCGCTCATCACGCGATAATAGCCCGCATCGTCCCGATGAATCTCGGTCATTGGCTCTCGCCGGCCGGCTGGTTCCGCACCTTTAGGGGCCTTCGAGAGATTGTCGGCTGAGCCGTATGTCACCACCAAGGCAATATTCGGATGCTCGATTACAAAATCCGCCAGCGCGCGTGTCTCTGTCTCGCTGACCTGATGGACGCCGGCGTCTTCGGCGAAGAATTTGTAATTATACGGAAAGTTGCGATTAAAGTTGACGCCGGCAGGGCCGTCCTCGTTCCATCGCTCATCGTGGTCGTTATCAACGCCCTCACGAAGATATCGCCAGGCACCGGCCTCGCTCTTGAGATGATCTGCCTTCAAGAGCAGCCGTTCGTCTTCCGGATCGAGGATATATTCGCCCTCCGGGTCCTCGATTCGCATCCATGTAATGAGTCCGTCATCGTTAAGGTCCTCGGGTCCGTCCTCATCGAACAGACCATCATGATCGTCATCAACGGGCTTGTGGTTTGAAGAAGTCTCGATTTTAAGGCGGGCGAAAAAATGTTCAGCGGCATCGGGATTAAGTCGCGGCACGATGTATATCGTCGTTGTTTGAAGCAGTTTGGCAATTTCGGCATCGTCATAGTATTGCTCGACCAATTGCTCGATCCAAGTGACCGCCGCTGCGCATCCGATCAGGTCGCTGTCCTCGATCCCCGCTACGACGAGCATCGCCGGGCGCGTTTGACGATCCTGCTTAGTTCCCTTGCCAAGTTCGACAAGCCAGACCTTGCGTTTACTCATTGACCGGGCAATGCTGCCGGCGCGCACAAGAGCGGAATTCCGTTCGGCAAGGAATGCCAGATGCCTGCCCAGAGATTTGTTATTGTAGTACTCGGCGCCGCGGGCAAGAGGAAGGCCCATGGCAAGCAGAGTGACGCCGATTAGCAAAAAACAGAACGGCCTGACTGCCGGCCGGAAAACGTTCAGCGACATCCGATCAGTCTCCTACAAAGGTTCAATTAACCTTTTAATGCTATCAGATTCGCCTCTTATTGCACGATTTTATTTCGAGGGATTTTCCTTGAGCATATTGCGAAGGTAAACATGCTCGTCGCCTCTCCAGGGTTTGGTGCAGATGTCGATGTCGCCGTCGCCGTCCACGTCGGCGGCCTTGGCCTCGTGACATCGCTTGCCTTTCAGGATCACATGCTCTTGCCATTGGCCGGCCCGGCCATCGGCGTTCTCCCAGATGAAACATGTGTGGACCTCCTGTGAGAGCGGCCCGCCGCCGGAGAAAACGTCGAGGTCGCCATCGTTATCGAAATCGGCCACGGCCAGCGAGTGAAGATCCTGCTTCGTATGGTTGGCGGAGATCAGGTGACACTTCCAGCTCATGCCCTTGCCCTGGTTCTGGAACCAGAAGACCCGTCCGTCCACCGTGTCGGCCTCGGCCTCGACTATGTCAAGATCACCGTCCTTATCCAGGTCGCAGATCCAGACTTTGATCGCCAGGCCGTAGCGGTCGGGCCGGTTGCCGCCGGGCGGGGTCATACCGGAATGCTCGGTCCACTTCAGTCCTTTGCCGTCAATATTCTCAAACCACACGTCGCCGCGAACGACGTCGTTGTCCCCGTCACCGTCGATATCGCCGACGCCTGCCGGGCCAACGCCGCCGTGGATGCCGCCGCCGATCTTATGCTCGATCCACTTGTCGCGAGGATTGGCGGGCATCTCGTACCAGACTGTAACTTTATGGTTCTTCTGATCGCTGCAGGCGACAACGTCGAGCTTGCCGTCGCCGTTGATGTCGGCCGCTACGTTGTCATGACAGACGATGGTGCCGCTGTCGAATCGCTCGAAGGATTCGGTGCGAGGCTTGCCGGTGTTGCGATACCATCCGGTGCCGCAGAACTGATCGATCCATCCGTCGCCATCGACATCGAAGGCCGTGCCGCCGACGTCGGTGCGGACGCCCTGGCCCAAGTCATGCTGAATCCACTTCTCCGGGCCGACGTACTCGAACCACCACGTCCTGGCCCGCTCCCCGACGACCCAGTCGAGGTCGCCGTCTTTGTCGATATCGACCAGCGAAGTCTGGCCCATGCTCCGGCCGACTTTAGCGATCTGGTGACACTCAAACTCCGGAAATCCCGCTACCGCCAACGTGCAAAATACACAAATCACCACAACAATAGCCGACAACCACCT
>DAOVMB010000477.1 GCA_030630905.1 Sedimentisphaerales bacterium | reverse complement strand
ATCGCTTCATTCCTCGCCGGCAGCACGGAATTTTTGATGGCCGTCCGCACCGACCCGGCTGAGGTCCATAAGCTGCTCGGGACGATAACGGACTTCATTATCGATTGGCTCGAACTGCTAATCGAAACCTTCCCGTCCATCGATGGGATTTTCATCCTCGACGACATCGTGGGCTTTCTGGGCGAGCAGGATTTTAAGGAGACGGCCCTGCCCTATCTGCAGCGGATTTTCCAGTCGTTTGATGTCGCCGTGAGATTCTTCCATAACGATGCCGCGGGGCTGGTATGTGCCCCGTACCTGCCTGAGATGGGCGTGAATCTTTTCAATTTCAGCTTCCGGCACACGTTGGCCGAGATGAAAGAGCTGACAAACAATGCCGTTACGCTGCTCGGCAACATCCCCACGCTGGAGGTCCTTGCAGCCGGCAGCCCCGACGACGTTCGCAACAGCGTCAAGGCCGCTCTCGATTCGGTTGAAGATAAGAGCCGCATCGTCCTTTCGTGCGGCGGCGGCATGCCCCCCGATGTCCCGACAGAAAATATCGAAGCCTTCCTGTCGGCGGCAGGGCACGGTTAAAGAGGGCATCAGAGGATCAGGTCATCAGGATGTGAGAATCAGGTTATCAGATTATCAGGGATACGCGGTGGCCTTGCTTTTACCTGATATCCTGCTGCCCTGATGTCCTGCACCCTGATTACCTGATTTCCTGATCTCCTTGTTTGACGCTTGCCGGCTTTACCATTCCTGCGCCGCCTGCACCTGTTTCGAGGGCAGGCTTCTGCACATCCTCTTTACGATGCGCTGCGCCCTTTCGGCGTCCTCGGGAGATAGAGGCTGGTCGGTCACGCCCATCACATCGCCCATGATAGGGCCTAATAATCCCTCATCCTCGCTGCGTCCCGATTTTGAGCCGAATATGGAAAAAGTCCCCCCGCCTCTGCCGGTACCGGTGGCAAGCCACAGAATACTGTGGTCCTCGACGTCAATCATCGTTGCTGAGATCGAGATTTTTTCACCGAAGTGGGGTATTTTAATCGTAAGAACGGCCGGGACATCGAGAGCAAGACCAACCGCAACGGCTCCTTCAGGCGTGGTCAGGTCTGTTATTTCGTCTTCGGCTTCCTGCTCGGCAAGCGACGCTCTGACCTGTACACGGCCCATTGGGGCATAGCCCCGTTCCAACAGCTCGATCGCAAAGAAGTCGGCAATTTCATCTTTGGCGACCTCACTTGGCACTGCACCTTCTACGGCAACAATCGCAACCTTATTCACGGTGCTAAAATCATAGCCGGCCCGAAAGGAGCTTTCCTGTTGCGAGCGACAGCCACCAATCAATAAAATAGCTATTGCCAAGATATTAATGACGATTTTCATGATTTTATATCTCCAACATAACAACCTGAATATCTACTTGTATCTTCTATCTTAACATATAATCTACAAAACATGAAATCCTAAATTCTATGCCTCGTCTCCGTTCTGCATGAAGAGCTACAAGCCTTTCTTCACCCTGAGCGAAGTCGATGGGTCTATCTATATAGGGTTATAGCTGACATCTGCGTAGCCGGACTGTTTTTGAGGCCGATTCGGCCATTTCAAGGCATCGAACATAAACTCGCTGGCCTGGCGTATCATCACCGCCGGCATACACGGACGCATCTCAAACGAACCAACGACATCATTGTCGTATTTATTCAAAATTTCCAGCAGGTAATCCCAATCTTCCCTTGGCATCCCTCCCTGCAAACCCGGCGTCACATGGTCGTCTATATGGCCATAATTATCCGTCAGGTGCAGATGTGTCACATGCGGGGCCAGTTCGTCCACGTATTGCCTGAATGAATATTTGCTGTCCACGTTGGCAAAACCGGCATCAAGGCAGAAGCGAAGGGATTCAAACCTCTCACGGGCATGTTTGAGCATCGGCAATGGGCCGCTTTCGAGGCATAATTTCACATTGTTCTGCTCGGCCAGTTTTACCACTTCAGCGGCAAAACCGCAGCCGTTCAGCTCAGGCTCATCCGGCAGGCCAAGACTCCGTAAGTTCGTTACTATGCTGGCTTTAAGAAGCTTGGCGCACTCGATCTGGTCGTTCCATTGCTCTATTGTCGGGTTATCATCACGAGAATGCATCGCCACCAGCATGTCCTGTGTCGCCGCGGCCAGCCTGGGCCAGTTACGCCTCTCGTACCGGCACTCGTGCTGGCCCTTGATATGAGGCCATAACTCGATCCCGAAGCCCAGAGATTGCAGGTACTGACACTCCTGCTCGAAGGAAAGGGGGTGTTCACGCCCCCAGAATACCATAGTTGAAACAACGTACCTTATTCGCATATAACATCTCCATAACCTTACTAAGACCTTCGCCGGGACGAGTCCGGCTGATAGACGCATCCTTCCTAAATAGCGACAAACAACTACTATTATCGTTCAAAAACAGAGCCATATTCACTCTTTGTTGAAATTTAGAGCATTTTTTAGCCATCTAAGAGGTGAAACAGGAAATCAGCCTGTTAAAATTAGGAAGAATTTGGCTGAAATTTCGACCAAAAGCATTGGTAGCGCCGAACAAAAATCTAAATTTTATAATTTTTTTTATTCCATTTCCCACAAGAACTTACGTAAAAATCACGTCTACAATTTTGTATTTTTTCGCATCAAACGCGCATACCCGTCCAATTATAGGGGGAAGCATAGATCCCTCCACTCGGCTGAGCCTCGGTCGGGACGACCTGTGGTCGTTTTCGCATCAAACGCGCAGGTTGCTCCAATTATGGGGGCGCGCTTTTTTGCTCCCGGCAAAAAGGCAATTGAGAATTGAAAATTGAGAATGGAGAATTCAAGGCACAGGATAAGGCACACAATTCTTAATTCTACATTCTAAATTCTAACTTTT
>DAOVMB010000069.1 GCA_030630905.1 Sedimentisphaerales bacterium | reverse complement strand
GAAAAAGGTCCGGATAAAGAAAAAGAAGGCGAAGAAGAAACCGGCAACAGAAGAAACAAAGGCTGAAAAAGCCAAAGAGGCAAAACCTGCTGCCAAGCGGACCAAGGCAACCACTACAGCCGAAGAAACGCAAAGTGAAAAGGGAGAAGTAGCCGGGGACGTTGAAGTGCAGTCGGGCACTTCGGTAATTGTCGATGAACCACCACTTGGGGAAGAAAAGATAGTCGAAGTCCCTAAGCCCAAGCCCAAACCCAAGCCCAAGCCTAAGCCCGAACCTGAGCCGATTGTGCCTGCCGGGCCGATTTTGGAAAAGCCTGAGCCTGCTCGATTGAGCGGACCGCGCGTTGTTCGAGTCGAGGCACCCGAGCCTGTACGAAGATCAAGACCAAAACCAAGAGTCAGGTACGATGCACCTGTTACCGAGCCTTTGATGTACAGCCAAAAGAACGGTACGGGTAAAGCTATCGCTCCGACCAAAGAGAAGGGACATTCGCCGAAGCGACATAAAGAAAGAACACATGGACGAAAACGAGACGAGCGTGAGTTAGAGACAGCGAGGAGGGCAAAACCTGACAGCAAATGGCGACAAATAGATATTGAAGAAAGGCGAGCTCGACTTGATGCGGCTGGCGGCGAGGGCATGCGATCAAGGCCGATGCGTAAAATTGCTCCTAAGTTAAAGCAGAAAATCACCTCGGCTGTCAAACCGAAAAAAGCCGCCATAAGCGAGCCGATTACGGTAAAGGATTTATCCGCGGCTCTGGCGATTAAATCAACGGATATAATCCTCAAACTTATGCAGCAGGGTGTAATGGCCACAGCTAATCAGGTCATTAATAATGAGGTTGCGGAGTTGGTTGCTCTTGAGTTCGGAACTGAGCTGGTGGTAGAACATAAAAGTACGCTGGAAGAGAAAATACGAGAAGAATTTGAGCAGCGTCAGCGAAAGAACCTCCAGAAGCGGGCGGTAGTTGCTGCAATGCTCGGACATGTTGACCACGGCAAGACGAGCCTTCTGGATAAAATCCGGTCGACTCATATAGCCTCCGGCGAGGCGGGAGGAATCACCCAGCACATCGGAGCATCTGAGGTTACATGGGACAAAAAGAAAGTGACATTTCTCGATACTCCGGGCCATAAGGCTTTCACGGCTATGCGCGCCCGAGGCGCCAATATGACGGATGTTGTGGTGCTGGTGCTTGCCGCCGACGATGGGGTGATGCCCCAAACTATCGAGGCAATTGCCCACAGCAAAGCTGCAAATGTGCCGATTATTGTAGCATTGAATAAAATAGATTTGCCCGGTTGCGACATAAATCGTATTTACTCTCAGTTAGCTGAGCAGGAGTTGGCGCCGACCGAATGGGGAGGCGAGACCGAAGTGGTCAAAACCAGCGCAACTACCGGCGAAGGCATCGATGATCTGCTTGAATCTCTCGACTATGTAGCTGAATTGCGTGAGTTCCAGGCGGATAATACAATTCCCGCAACAGGGTGGGTTATCGAGGCGAGAATGTCAGCACAGCGCGGCCCGGTGGCGACTCTGTTAATCAAGGAAGGCCAACTGAAAAAGGGCGATGTCATACTGGCCGGCAGTGTATATGGTAGAGTAAAGATGCTGAAAAACAGCTCCGGTAAAAGCATCAAGGCAGGCACGAGTTCTATGCCGGTGGAGATAACCGGTATGAGCGATGTTCCACAGGCGGGCGACAGATTCTACTGCCTGGACGATATCAACAAAGCCAAGACCGCCGCGGAGGAAAACCAGGTAAACTACAGAGAACGTTCGCTGGCAGAGCGGACGCAGGTTACTCTGGATAATTTATTCAGTCAAATAGAGGCAGGTAAAGCAGAATCATTAAATCTTATCATTCGGGCGGACGTCCAGGGATCGGTCGATGTCTTAAAGAAATATTTATCTGATCTCAGCGTCGAAGAAGTAAAAATTAATATTTTGCATGCCGCACCCGGCGGGATTACCGCAGGCGATGTTGTGCTTGCGGAAGCGTCGAATGCTATTATTATCGGTTTTAATGTTATAAGCGATGAACACGCGGCCAAGATTGCAGAAGCCAAAGGCGTTGAGATAAGACTCTACAATGTCATATACCGTATAACCGAAGATTTGCAACAATCAATGGTCGGTTTGCTTGAGCCGGAAGAGACAGAGAACTCACTTGGCAGAGTTGTCGTAAGAACTACGTTTAAGATTTCACGGATAGGTACGGTGGCCGGTTGTTTTGTCAGCAGCGGAAACGCAATCAAGAACGCCAAGATAAGACTTATACGTGATAATATTGTGCTCAAAGACAACCTGAGTATAGAATCGCTAAAGCACTTCAAGGATGATGCTCGTGAGGTCAGAGCAGGCTTGGAGTGCGGCATCAAAATAGCAGGATTCGATGATATAAAAGTCGATGATGTGCTTGAATTCTATGAAGTCGTCAAAGTAGCAAGGACGCTACAAATTACAAATTAAAGATTGACTATTGACAAAGAAAGCGGGGATCTAAACTCCGAGACAATAGTTAATAGTAAATAGATAATAAATGTTGAGATGGCAACTCGAAGGCAGGAAAAAGTAGCTCGTATTGTAAAAGAGGCAGTAAGTGATGCTATTACCCACCATCTTAACGACCCGCGCATTGATGGATTTATAAGCGTCACGAGAGTTGATATGGCAGCCGATTTGCGTAATGCCGACGTATATCTCAGCATTTTTGGCGGCGACAAAGCTGGTCAAAACAAGGCTTTTGCGGCAATAACACATGCAAAGAGTCGGATACAATCCCTGTTAGCCGGTAAAGTACAGAGCAAATTCTGCCCTGTTTTACATTTTTACAAAGATGAAAAATTTAAAAAAACGCTGGAAACTTTGAATCTGATCGACCGGGCTGTTAAAGAGTTAAAGGATTATGAAGAACAGTAAAGATTATTCTAAAAAAATACAAAAGCTATATCGCACATTGAGTCGTAAATATCCGAAAGTGCAAAAGGTCAGCCACGAAAAAGTAATAGACGCGATTATCTACCCTGTCGTAAGCGCCGAAATGAGCGAAAAAAGGACAGATTCTATTATCAGGAAATTAGCCGACTTTTTTGTTGACTGGAACGATTTGCGGGTTTCCCGAGCAGAAGAGATTGTTGAAGTTCTGGGCAAGGATACTCCCGTTACAATGGATATAGCTTTGACAATCACTATGATTTTGAATGGCATATTCAACGAATATCACAAAGTCAGCTTAGAAGCATTGAAAAAAATCGGCAAGCGTCCGGCCAAGCAGGCTCTTGAGAAAATTGATGGAACCAGCCGTTTCGTCGTCGATTATTGTTTGCTTACGTCCCTGGGGGGACACGCAATACCTCTTACAGACAGAATGATAAAATATCTCAGAAACAACGATCTCGTTAATCCGGATGCTGATGACCAGCAGATAGGAGGATTTTTGGCCAAGCAGATTTCGGCCAAGAACGGCTACGAGTTCTATGCCCTCTTACGGCGTGAGAGCGAATCAACCAAGGCCAAAAAGAAAATTAAAGCCAAGACGACACGTAAAAAGAAGAGCAAGACAAAAACAAAGACAAAAACGAAGACAAAAACGAAGAAGAAAACAACCAGGAGAAAAAAAGCCTAAAAACACAGAATCTCTGGCTCGGCACATAAAATTATGAAAGAACAGATACTGAAATTAGGCATTCCCGCAGGCAGTTTGCAAAAGGCAACGATTGAGCTTTTTGACAAAGCGGGCTTCAATATCCTTGATTCCAAAAGGAGTTACCTGCCTCGTATAGATGACGGGCAAATCCAGCTTATTATGCTGCGGGCGCAGGAAATGAGCAGATACGTCGAAGATGGCGTTCTTGATGCCGGTATTACCGGATATGACTGGATAATGGAAAACGGTTCAACGGTGAATGAAATATGTGAACTTGCATACAGCAAAGCTACAAGTAATCCCGCAAGATGGGTATTGGTAGTGCCTGAAGAATCGAATGTCAAAAGTATCAAGGATTTGTCCGGCAGGATAATTGCGACCGAGCTTGTAAACGTAACAAAGAAATATTTTGCAGGCAAAAACATCAATGTAAAGGTCGAATTCAGTTGGGGTGCGACCGAGGTAAAGGCACGGCTGGTGGATGCAATCGTGGAACTTACCGAGACAGGCACATCCCTGCAGGCGAATAACCTGCGAATACTCGATACCGTGATAAGTTCTACAACAAGATTCATAGCGAATAAGCAGGCATGGGACGACAAATTCAAGCGAGAGAAAATAGAGAACATATCCATCCTGCTCAATGCGGCAATCGAAGCTCGCAGCAAAGTCGGCTTGAAATTGAACATAAAAAAGGATGCTTTGGAATCCATCCTGCAGATACTGCCGGCTGAGAAGAGCCCGACGGTTTCTTCTCTGGCGGATCCGGATTATATAGCAATAGAAGTGATTATAGAGGACAAAATCGAGCGTTCCCTGGTCCCGGCCCTCAAACGAGCAGGTGCTTCCGGAATAATAACGTATCCTCTCAATAAGGTTATTCATTAGTATATTTGTGACAAAGCAAATTGCAATTTTAGGTTCGACCGGATCGATCGGCAAAAACGCGCTGCGGGTAATCGATTCACTCGGGCCGGAGTACAAAATTGTTGCATTGAGCGCTCACAGCAAAGTAGAGCTTTTAGCTGAGCAGGCCAGGCGGTATAAGCCCAAATTTGTTGCTATAACAAATTCTGATTATGCAGAGCAGCTTCGCGAATTTCTCGGCGATTTGGATATTGAGATTCTTGTTGGGCCGGAGGGTTTGATCGAAATTGCCGAACTTCAAGAGATGGATATTCTCCTTACCGCGGTTGTCGGTGCGGCGGGTCTGCCTGCGGTTCTTGCCGCCGGACGAAAGGGCAAGAGGCTTGCAATCGCCAATAAAGAGCCCCTTGTTATTGCCGGAGAGTTGCTCAGGAAGGAAATAGAGAAAAACGGCGGCGTTATTTTACCGGTGGACAGCGAACACTCGGCGGTTTTCCAGGCGATGCAGTCGGGCAGTAAAGAACAAGTCAATAAAATCATCCTGACAGCTTCGGGCGGACCTTTCAGGCAGGCAACTGCTGAGGATATCCTAAATGTAACTTTAGAGCAGGCCCTTGCACATCCTGTCTGGGATATGGGTCCGAAAATCACCATTGACTCGGCGACGATGATGAATAAGGCGTTCGAGATTATCGAGGCCCGCTGGCTTTTTGATATATCGGTGGAAAAAATTGAGGTTTTAATTCATCCTGAGTCGATAGTTCACTCAATTGTCGAATTTGTGGACGGCTCGATGATAGCCCAGCTCGGCGAGCCGGATATGTGTCTTCCGATTCAATATGCCCTGACGTACCCGGAGCGTGTTGCCGGGATTGCCAGGGCACTTCGCCTTGAGGAAATCGGTACACTGACGTTCGAAAAACCCAATCTTCAGACGTTTCGTGCTCTGTCATTAGGTTATGAGGTAGCACGAACAGGCGGCACGGCTCCGGTTGTTTTCAATGCCGCAAATGAGGCTGCTGTCGAGGGGTTCTTGGCGAGTAGAATCAAATTTGTTAATATAGTTGAGATTATTGAAAATTGCCTGAATAGGCATAATGTTAAACCAACGGTTTCTCTTGAAGATGTCCTTGAGGCGGATGCCTGGGCAAGAAGAGAGGTTACGGAATTGGCATGTAGCGTGTAAGTTTTGATGAGTCTGTTGATTTTGGAGGTGTTTTAATGTCGAAAACTACAATTTTCTCCGGCAGGTATTTCCGGGTGTTTTTAATGGCCATCATTGTCGTCCCTATGATCCTCTTAATTGCCAGGAATATTGGCTTTGTTGGCAATGCGCTGCTGGTTTTGCTTGGATTTGGGGCCGTGATTTTAGTCCATGAGTTCGGGCATTTCATTGTTGCCAAATTGTCCGGTATAAAGGTCGAAGCCTTTTCGCTGTTCATGCCGCCGATCTTATTGGGTGTGCAAAAAACAGAAGGGGGTATACGGATTCGTATATTGCCGGAGATTTTGCCAAAAAAAGACGATGATTCCGGTAATGGCGCGTTGTGTTTTACCATCGCCGGCAAATGTAAGGCCAGTGAAACCGAATATCGTATCGGCCTTATTCCTTTCGGTGGTTTCGTTAAAATGCTGGGGCAAGAAGATACAGGATCGGTCAAATCCAGCGACGATCCCCGTTCGTATGCCAACAAGCCGCCTCACACTCGGGCGGCAGTTTTAGCAGCAGGTGTTACTTTTAACGTTATTAGTGCCGTTATCGTCTTTATGATTGTTTTTCTTGTTGGCATAAATTTAACGCCTGCCGTAGTCGGAGATGTGATGCCGGATTCACCTGCACAGCGAGCCGGCCTGAAAGCCGGCGACGAAATAATTGAGATTGCAGGTGAAAGCGAAGACCTTGATTTTGGTAATATCGCGATAGCCGCTGCTTTGTCGGGCAAGGATGAAAAAGTTCAGATAAGAGTCAGGCATCTTGACGGCACCGAAGAAGATTTTGCCCTTGTGTCCGAGCAGTTGCCGGAAGAGTCGCTGCGAGGTTTCGGCATTATAGTTCCGGAGAGTCTGACTATTGGAAAACTTTCAAAAGATGATGCCGATGATTTATTCACTAAAACCGGCTTACTTCCCGGCGATCTAATCAAGTCTGTTAATGGCAGGCACGTAACAACATACTGGGAAATGGCTCAGATAGTTAAGGAACCATTCTTACCGGCAATCAAACTGTCGGCAGAGAGGATAGATCCGGTCTCGAAGGAAGTCAGGTTGATCGAAACGAAGATCGGCATGAGGTTGTCGGCTCCAATAAGACCGGGTATGTCCGAATCGACCCTTAGTGGCGACATCTATACCTTGGTGCCGCGTATGCGGATCACAGATGTTTTAGTCGGTAAAGAAAGCGATAATACCAAACCTTCGCTGCGACGTGACGATATAATTCTTGCAATCGGCAATGTAGAAAATCCCAGTTACCGGCAGATGCGCGATTTTACTATAGAATACGAAGGCAAAGATCTGCCTGTTAAAGTTCTGCGCACAGAGAACGATGGTGCTGAACAGATCGTCACAGTCACTGTTGTTCCCAAGCGTGCCTCGCGTGGAGAAAAGGTGATGATCGGCGTTAGTATAACATATGATCTTGAACACACCGTAGTTGCCGACACTATCTCTCCGGAAGAAGGCTCTGCCGCATTGGAAATTCCAGCCGGTGCAGCAATAACGGCAGTCGATGGAGCCCCGGTATTCAGCTTCTTTGACGTTGCCAGGGAAATAAGAAAATATCCCGGTCAGCGAATCACGATTGACTACCGCCTCAATGAGCAAGTCGCAGGCGCCGTTTCTATGGATGTTCCCGGCGGGGAAGATTTATATTCTGTCAAATCAACTTTTGCCGAACCAATTCCATTCAAGTTTTTGGAGAAAACTTACAAAGCCGACGGTCCGGTTGATGCCGTGGTGATGGGATATAGAAAGACCGTTATGTTTGTGGCCCAGACTTATGTGACATTGAGGCGCCTGATCGGGGGACTTGTCAGTCCGAAGGACCTTATGGGGCCGGTCGGTATTATCACGCTTAGCTACCGCATTGTTGCCGACCGACCGTTTGTTTACTACGTTTATTTTCTCGGCTTGATTAGCGCGGCGATTGCAGTGTTCAACTTCCTGCCGCTGCCGCCTCTTGACGGAGGATTGGTCGTACTTTTACTGGTCGAGAAAATCAAGGGCTCGGCATTAAGCGAGCACGTGCAGGCGATTATCGCCTATACCGGCTGGACGCTGATCGGGTCGCTTATTCTTTACGTCACGTTTAACGATATTGTCAGGAATTTTTTCAGCTAAGCAATGACTTTATCCCGACTGATGAAAGGATTCGAAAGTGTTGGATGTACCGGAGAAGATATCATCGCGGGAGTACCACGAAGGCATACTTGGTGCTCTTAGAGAGCAGGATGGGCAAATCTATGATCTGATAACCAGGGAGTACGAAAGGCTGCAAAACAGCCTGCAGCTTATTGCCGCGGAGAATCAGTGCTCGAAAGCGGTCCTGGCGGCTCTGGGTTCAGTCGTTCAGGACAAAACGACCGAGGGTTTCCCCGGCGCCCGGTTCCATGGGGGCTGCGAGTTTGTTGATGACATCGAGAGACTGGCCACGGCTAGGGCTAAAGAGACATTCGGAGCACAGTATGCGAACGTGCAGCCGCATTCCGGCACTGCCGCAAACCAGATTGTCCTGACGGCCCTGCTGGAAAGAGGTGACAGGATACTCAGTCTCGGCCTCGACCAGGGGGGGCATGTCTCGCACGGAGCACGAGTCTCGTTCAGCGGCAAATTCTTTGATGTAGAGAACTATTACGTCAATCGAGAGACCCTTACCCTCGACTACCATGCTATCCGGGACCAGGCAATTGCGTTGAAGCCGAAGCTGATCATTTGCGGGGCCAGCGCGTATTCGCGTGTGATAGATTTCAAGGAATTTCGCCGGATAGCCAACCAGGTCGGTGCATATCTTCTGGCGGACATCTCGCACATTGCCGGGCTGGTGATTGCCGGCGCGCATCCGTCGCCGGTTGATGAGGCACATTTTACGACGACAAGCACGTACAAACCCGGCGGCCCCCGGGGTGGGCTGATATTGATGGGCAGGGACTTAGACAAAACAATCAGCGTCTCTGGCAAACAAAAGCCTCTGTGGGAGCATATACAAAAAACGACATTCCCGGGCGTTCAGGGGACCCCTTATCTAAATAACGTAGCGGCTAAAGCGGTTTTCTTCAAAGAGACACTTTCCGACGAGTACAGAGCCAGACAGTTCAAGATCGTAGAAAACGCCAGGAGACTTTCAGATGACCTGATGAACCT
>DAOVMB010000056.1 GCA_030630905.1 Sedimentisphaerales bacterium | reverse complement strand
TGCCAAAGTTATTATTGAAATGATTGAAACCCCGAATCAAGGATCGGAGCCAGCACGCCAAATTATGAAAGGAGTATTAAACATGGAAAAGCAAATTAAACTGCGAGATCAAGTTATTATCAAGGTTACACAGATCAAAGGTAGCGTAATTGGGATTTGGTTCAGTGCTTTTGGAGACGAACAATACAACATTCGATACTATGATACTACCGGCAAGCAAAACGATGACTGGTTTGTCATTAGTGATTTTGAAAAGTTCTATGAAAACAATCAACAGTAATTAGCAAATAGTAAATCCCGGCCTTGCCGGGCACGTTCTTTTACAAGTTAAGATGGAGCTTAAAAGCAGTTGACGTAGCGTGCTTGATTTGTTATAATCGGGCTATACTGGTATATAGCTCGACCTCGAAAGGAGGAACAATCATGTCGAGCACGTGCAAATTGTCTTTAGGCGGCAGGGCACTATGGCCGAGCGGTTAAGAACAACACCCGATGAGAATGTCAGGCCCTGGAGAAACATTTTATCAGCGGCAAATATTTTAGGAACTTTTCACGATTTGCGAAGGACCGCAATAACGAGATGGACATGGAACATGCCGGCACAAAATGTAAAAAAACTCGCAGGACACGCCGATATCGCCACAACCATGCAATACTACGCGGCAGTATCGAGCAGCAAAATGTTCTATTGCATAATCGGGGCGACTGGACTTGAACCAGCGACCTCTTGACCCCCAGCCACGTGGCCGGGTCAAACGTACAAAACAAACGAGCTATATACCATTATAGCTTTTCCGAGCCGGGAGATCAAATCATTCCCCCGGCCGCAATCATTACTTTGTCATCAACCCTCCTCCGAACGCCAGAGCGCAAGCCAGCCCTGGCGTTTTATTGAGAACATCCGCGAAAGCGGTTCACGAATACCCAAGCGAACGCCTTGCTTGCCAAACTGGTAGGAAGCCCCGGGAACGAATAGTAACCTGGGGAAACGGCGTGACAGCCGGGAGAGACCGGCAATTTATCGCGGGGTGGAGCAGTTTGGCAGCTCGCCAGGCCCATAACCTGGAAGTCGCGGGTTCAAATCCCGCCCCCGCTATTATGGGCTCGACAAAATGTCAACAAGGGACGGCAATAAAGGGATTTAGTAGCGAAAGTAGGAATAACCGAAAGGGAGGTGATAGAGATGGGCGAATCGACAAGTCTTATGAGTCCTATCCCAGCTAATCCTGCCCGTCCCAAGCTGGCTCTGATTGAAAATTGAATATGCTGAGGTAAACAAGTTTCCGGAAACCATAGTCAGGTGATCCTGCTACGAGCTGACCATGAGCGATTGTCGGCGCTCTATAAACAGGAAGGCTAAGACAGCTTCCGATACTGGACAGGATAATGCGGGTTCGAACCCAACCTCGGCTTTGAATAATCAATAATCAATAGTTCACCCCGTGAGATAGGCAAAGCCGCCATATCATGGGGTAAATAATCAATTAAAAATGGCATGGCGAGAATATTTGAATTTGTTTTTGAAGTACGAAGGCGACCTCAATCTTGCTACTGAGAATGAGATCGAACATGCCGACAGGGGCATGGACCCGGGATTGGCTAAGCGGATCGCCGAGTTCGATTACAAACGAAGGGAAAGGAGATCAAAAAATGGGAACAAGGAACAACGCAATACGCAGAACGCTGAACGCAGCACGAAAACTGTCGGCGGCGATAGTCATTGGAATGATAGCCTTTTTTGAATTGTGTTTTACCGCCCGGGCCGATGGTACATGGCGGCTGGCCCGTGCCGACAATCGAAACCTTTCCGAAGTAGCCGGGGCGAAAGGCACTCCAATAGAGCATCCCATTCCCCGGCTGCGCAATCTTTATCTCGTTAAGGGGCGGGCGTTTTTCACTCTCCTCCGTCCGCTCCGATTTTTTTTATCGCGATCAATCATCGTCGCAGTGATAGCGATATTGATTATAGCAATCGTGCTGCTCAGTATTGAGCCGAACGTTTGCCTCACAAAGAATTTCTTTAATCACACAGACAGACGTGTCCTAAGCTTTAGAATATAGGGAATGAAACTAAGAACTGTTAACACAATCGACTACCGTATCAATCGACTCGAAGCTTTAAAGAAGCGATTGAAAGCAGAGCGGCGACTCGCGCTTCTAAAAGAGAAGCACCGCGAAGCCAAATTCCATACCATAAACGGAAATCGCAGGGAAATTCAGTCATGCCGCTAAAAGACCAAATGAACGATACGATTAAAACTACCCGGCTTTTAACAGCGAAAGATGCAGCGGCTTATTTGGCAATATCGCCGAGGACGCTCTGGAATTTGTCTCAAAACAATACTCTCCCTGTAGTTCGACTCGGCCGAGCGGTTCGATATGATTTGCACGACCTTGACAGTTTTATTCGGCGGGCAAAAGGTGAAGGAATTGCAAATGTCCAGTAGCCAGGCAAAAACTCTATTCAATGTACGGGCGAGCAGTCGTTTCATCAATTGGAAGATGGATCCGAACGGAGTCTCAGTTTAGCAGATTCAGGGATGGGGACGGAGCCCCCATCTTCCAAGATCGGCAGGGCCGAAAAGGCTGCCGTTGTCGGCTGTGTAATATCTTCAATTATGATAATTGGATGCGTTTATTTGAACGCTTTACGAAAGGAGTCACGACATGGCAAAGAGAGGCAGACCCCGAGGTACTGGAAAAAAAAGGCGGAAGGTAACAGTTCAGTTCTTAGAGCGGATGCACACGGGTAAGGTTACTCAACCCTACGAAATTCTCGAACGGATCGTCAAGAAGCAGCGGGCGGATCTTAAAGATGTTAAAATCGGTATCGCCTGGCGTCTGGGCTGGCGGCCGGATGCCGACAAGGTTCTGACTTTGGGCCAGTGCAAAAAACGCGGTGATCTGGATCGCGAGCTTGATAATTATGATTTTATCATAATGCTCAACAAGGAAGCCTGGCCGACGCTCGATGACAATCACAAGGAACGTTTGATATTTCACGAGCTCGAACACGCCCAATTGTCGCTGGACAATAACGGTGAGCCGAAGAAAGACGATCGTGGCCGGCTGATTTGTAGGGTGCGAAAGCATGATTTTGCCGAGTTCCGAAGCGTTGTCGAAAATTACGGCTGGCAGGACAATCTGTCCGATTTAGCCCAGGCGGGCATCAATGATTCGAAGCTTCCGCTGCTGGCTGAAATGACCAAAGATAAGACCAAGAAGCAGACCAAGAAGCAGACCGAGAAGCAGAACAAGGAAGCCAAAAAGGGTATGCAAAAAACAGTCGCAGAAACTGAAGATAGTCAATAATAGTAAATAATCAATGTTAATGAAGGGATTCGCTATGAACGGCCAAATGAATGGCAAGGAATTGATCAAATCTTTAGTTTCCAGTAAATCGTCTATTGCGGCTATCGGCATATTCGCGTTATGCTGGATCGCCACGGTATCGCCCGGCCAGGTTGCTCTCGATGATCAGTCTGTCGTTTCGATTATGCCGAAGGTCCCGGTCGCCAAGCAGATCGACTGGCGGATCTCTTTGTATATCACAATCATAACATGCTTGACAGTGACTGTCCGGGGCGTGCTGGAGTATTGCAGGCACGAGAAAAAGTTTGAAACTTTCAATATTCTCGACTCGAATATCGGGGCACCTGAAATGCCGAATATCAAGCCGCTGGAGAAACCGGAGGAAGTCATTGATGGCTAAATATGCAAAAGAAACAACCGTTCCGGTAAGCCGGTCGAAGATACAAATTCAAGATATGTTAATAAAGTACGGAATTGAGGAGTTCTTTTTCGGGACAAGTCCACGCGGTGATGGTATTGGCTTCAAATATGAAGGCAGAGTTTATAAACACAACATCCCAACACCAGACCCTAATAAATATCAATATGAAACTCACTACAATCAGGCAGTCAGACAACGATGGAGGATATTCTACATGAGCCTCAAGATGAAGCTGGAAGAAATTCAATCCGGTATAGTTTCTTTTGAGGATCAGTTTTTGTCAATGATGGCACTTCCAGACGGTTCGACGGTTGGTGAATTTATGAAGTTGCCTGAAAACATCGAAATGATCAAAGCGGCAGAAATGCCCAAATTACTTACAGGATGAAATTGGAAATGGATAGAATTGATCGAATATTCTTATGTGTATTGATTGCAGTTGTTCTTTTGGTGATGGCTGCATGTGTATATTTAGCAAATGGGATCGATGAGATACTGGAAGCGGTTTTAGAGCATTTTGGCATTAGCTTATAGCTCCCGCGGCGCATGAGCGGGGATTAATCAATTGTAAGGAGAAATGATCATGGAAGAACGAACGAAATTCAGGATAGTTTCAGGGCTGATTCTCGCGGTTATTTTCGGAGCGATACTGCTATTGGCCCTGAGTCTCGGCGGCTGCACGAGGCCGGTCTGGATGGAGCCGGAATACAGATTCCAATTCAATGCGTTTAACGCATCGGTCCAGGACTGGGACCGGCGTTGTCAGGCCGATCCGAACACGTGCGCTGAGTCGTTACAAACGATGGCCGAGGAGCTGAAAGCCTGGACGGCGATTGTAAACGGAATCGATCCTAACGAGGTGACGCCATGACGATGGAAGAATTTTTAGCGGATATCGAAGATCTGAACGCAAAGACACTTGCAGGTCTTTACTTACCTGTGATATCGAGATGGGCAGCCATCGAGGGATGGGATGTTGTTCGACAGTGGCTATACACTTTCAGTGATACGACGTGGCAGGTAACAATATTCGGCCTGATGACCGTACAGGAGCGGCGTGCCGATGATGAGAGGAGGTTGGTGGTCGTAAGGCAACTCGGCGGCGACAATGCCAAACGGATTATTAGGGAACGGGCCTTGCTGCAGCAGATATTGACATCGCTTTTTACAGTGCTGCTGAGCAAGCTATAACGGATCGTTCGAAGGGAAAGGGATACGATTATGCGGAGGCTGAGATTTTATCGAAAGCTGCTGGATGATGAACCTACTTACTGGTGGTGCGATGAATGCGGGCAAGAAATCCATTCGAGAAAAGGACATACCAGATTTAGGTGTCCGTCTAAGAAATGCCGCCGGTGGATGAGACATTCGATAAAATCATTTGTGGAGCACAAATGAGAGCTAAGAAGAAAACCGGGACATATGAATGGTCGGAATCGACGGTCAATATTCAGCTCGGCTGCGAGCATAACTGCCGGTATTGTTACGCCCGGGCGAATGCCCTTAGATTTAAGAGAATCGCCGATCACACCGACTGGCGGAAGCCAATTATCAATCAAAAGGCCGTCGATAAGAATTACATCTGGAAATCCGGCGTGATCATGTTCCCCTCGACTCACGATATCACGCCGGACAATATTTCCGAATGTCTCTGCGTGATCTTAAGGCTGCTCCATGCCGGCAACGAGCTCCTGATCGTGAGCAAACCGCACCTGACTTGCATCGAGCTGATTTGCGAGCGATTGGTCGATTACAAAAAGCAGGTCCAGTTTCGATTTACGATAGGCTCGACCAGGGATGATGTTCTTGCATTCTGGGAGCCGGGAGCGCCGGGATTCGAGGAGCGATTGAATTGCCTTAAATTCGCTCACTTCAAGGGCTACCGGACTTCTGTAAGTGCTGAGCCTTATCTGGATTCCGGAGTCGAATATCTATACATCCGGTGCTTTCCGTATATTACCGAGAGTTTCTGGATCGGGACGTTACGGGAGTTCAAAAGGCGGGTCGATAAGTCAAAGATTTCGGTTGAGCAGATATACGATTTTGTCAGGCCGATCTTGGAATGCCAGTCGAACAGCGCCGTCTGGCGATTATACGAAAAGCTAAACGGCCGGCCTTTTATCAAGTGGAAAGATTCGATACGAAAGATCGTTGGGATTGAATAATGATAGATGTGAATAGAAGACCTTTTGGAAAGAACCCTACGCCACTACTCAGTGATGATGGCTGTCGGCGTGTAAGGGAACATCTTAAATCGGCCGGGATAGATTTTGACAGTATCCCGAAATTAGTTTGGCCGGAAGGAGCGGTCTCTGCGAGCCAGAAGCACATGTACGCTCCCTGGGAGTTCATCTATAAGTCGGATATTTTAAAGGCGAAAAAAGAAGGAATGGAGCAAAACTTGTGGTGGAAAAGGCAATATCACACAACCGAGATCCGGGCGCTATACGTTTGGGTGTTCTGGTGTCCCGGTATTTCAGGATTTTTCAAAGGGCTATGGACTTACTTTGTTGGTATTGGCGGGGATTATAGAGGTGGTGGCTATAAAGGAGAAGTGTCCGGCTCTCTGCTTGACGATGTAATGGATTTGTTTCCTTTGGTAGACAAGCCGTTATTCACTAAAAATAATAATGTATGGGAATATCACAACGAATGGCAGCAGAGATTCGTTAGAAAATATCAGCGCGGGAAATGGTGCGGCAAGCCGCAAGGCAAGGCCCCTGTTTGGGCTGAAGTTGAGGAAGGCTCGGTAAAAAAAATAATAGGCAGAATACAATGGCCTCAATGATAGAAATAATCGGCAAAATATAAGAATTAATCAGTAATCAATAATCAATAGAAAATAATCAATGTGTTGTAGGCCATTGACAGCAGAACAGATTTGGGGTGCCGGAGGATCAGATGCCGGAGCCTGAGATAAAGGACTATTTTGAATATGTCACGGAAGAAGAAGAGCAAACAACCGAAGCTGAATCAGGAGCTTAAGTCGGCGGTCGAGGCCGCTTACAAACTCGGGCGGATGGATGGCGAGGCACTTGCCTATCGCCAGATCAGCGAAGGGAGTTGTAATTGACTATTTTCGATTGTCTATTGACTATTGAAAGGCGGTGACAAATGGGCATTGAAATGGATGAAGAATTATATGCGTACGAAAACTACGATAAGCCTGATACGAAATGCTGCCAAGCCTGCCCGGAATATCCCGATTGTGATCCTGTTGAATGCGGTGCTTGGTGTGCCGAGGTTCAAAACAGTCAATAGTAAATAGTAAATAGTAAATAATCAATGTACGAAGGGAGTCGGAATGATCGAGCGAAAGGAACATATCAAACAAACGATTTTATGGCTTGAGAATCGAAAGCAACAACTCTCCGATAAAATTATAGAAGTTGAATTATGCGTAGATACCTTGATGCAGTTGATGGGTTATAAAAGAGAGGAGGCCGAAACAAAAAAAACGAATCCGCAGAATCAAAAAATGATCCCAGGGGAAATAAACAAACCAAAGCGCCCATATAAAAGAAGAGAAGTCACGCCGAAGCCGAAGCGATTATCAAAGGTCAGGGTCGATCATATCGCCGGGCTTCGCGGGCCGAGGAATCAGAATTCGCGATACAAAGGCGTCTCGTTGAATAAACCGAAGAAAGATGGCACGCAGAAATTCCGGGTACAATTCTGGAACGGCAAACTCAAGAAGAACATACCACTCGGAACATTCAATAGCGAATTGAAGGCTGCTGCGGTTTATCAGGATCATATCGGCAATAAAGACGAAGCCGCCAAACTGCATGGCCAGGCCAGGCAGCAGCAAGCCGACATGGCAGAGCAGGCGGAGAACAATCCTGACCGGCCACCGGCCAAAAAGAAGGGAAAGAAAATCTGGGTCTGTAAGCGTTGCGGCCTCAAGTATCGGACAGATCCAACAAAGCACAGCTGCATTAAATGCCAACACAAAGATTTTCGAGAGGTCGAGATGTCCGGGGGCTGATATGTCAAAGCAGAAATCGTCAATCGTCAATCGTCAATCGAAGAAAACCCAATGGAAGATCCCCTGGCTCGATTTTTATATCGTTCGGGGCAAAGAGATTCGCCGCAATGATATCAAGATAAGGATCTTAGAGGCCAGGTTCAAAGAGCAGTTAAAGCGACTCGATATCGAAAGCAGGATGACCGAAAAGCTGTTGCATCAGGTAGCTGTAATGCAGGATCGTCTCTGCGCCCCGGAATGCCCCAAATGCGGAAAGCCCAAAACCGCCGGCGGGATACAATGGATCGACCATGCGGAGTGCTTCGCACAAGGCAAAAGTAAAAAGGTAAAAGGCAAAATATGAGAAATTATAAAACTAAATGCAAGACTTGCGGTAAAAAGCTGAAAGACCCAGATGATAACCCGATTTATGTAGTAGCAACCGACGAATACTTTTGCAATCAAAAATGTTTAGATAAAAATGCAAAGCAGGAATTAATCAATAATCAATAGTAAATAATCATTGTCAGGGCTTATGGCAAAATTTGAGATAAAATGATCAGGGTATTTGCAAGAAAAACCAAGTGGACGCCAACGGACGAACTGGCGTTTTATGATGAACCGCCACTTTTTGATTTGCCGGATTTGCCAGTGAGGGTTAATTGCGTTTTCACCCGGGATAAAGAAAGGGCAATAAAATTATCGAAGGCTTGGTCTCGCAGGTTCAAAGATGTGCTATGCGGTGGCCCTGCCTTTGATGATGCAGGCGGAGAATATATTCCTGGTCGTTTTCTTACAAAGGCGGTAACGATAACTTCGCGCGGATGTTATAAAAACTGTCCTTGGTGCTATGTGCCGAGGCGTGAAGGTAAAATCAGAGAGTTAACCATACGCGATGGTTGGGTTGTGCAGGATAATAATCTTTTGGCTTGTTCGCGGAAACATATCGAAAAGGTTTTTGAAATGCTATCAATGCAGCCAATCCCCGCGTCTTTTCCAGGTGGCCTCGACCTTGATCTTGTGGAACCGTGGAATATTGACCTATTAAGGGAATTACAAAAACAACACAAATTAGCAACTATATGGGTGGCTTTCGATACGGAGCAAAGCCTTGATAAATTGTCAAGGGCGAAAGAAATGTTTGGTGGGTTTAATATTGGCAGGCGTTTTGCTTATGTACTTATAGGCTACAAGGACGACACACTCGACAGGGCAAAGAGCAGGCTCGAAAGAGTTTATGAAGGCGAGCGTGGTTTTCTGCCGTTCGCCATGCTACACGACCAAAACACAGATTATGAATGGAAGAAACTGCAAACAAAATGGTGTCGCCCAGCCGCATATAGAAAACCATCGACGAGCGGAAATGAATCAATAATCAATAGTAAATACAGTAGGGCATCCTGTGGATAGTCAATGTCAATGATTATGGCAAAATCACCAAAGAAAAGACCAGGCAGTAAACCGAAGTCAGCCAAATCTCCAAATCGCAAATTAAAAATCGAAGATACGCAATTTATTGAGATCGTCAACTGGAAAAAAGCCCAGCCTCGGATCAATGATGCTGGTGGTAACGACTGGTTGAAGCTCTATACGAGCCTGCTGGACCACGATGGGTTTGGGGGAATGGATGACTCGGCAAGGGTGCTTATCGTGGCCCTGTGGATGTATGCGGCCCTGGATGGACGGTATGTGTTACCGGCCGATCCGAAATGGCTGAGGCGGAAGATCCCGATGCTCAATAGTGAGCCGGACTTAAAGCCGCTCCTGGAGACCGCCGAT
>DAOVMB010000133.1 GCA_030630905.1 Sedimentisphaerales bacterium | reverse complement strand
GGTTGAACGCCCTGGCGTTGAAATAGCCGCCCGACGGTCCGCGGGATTGTTCAACAATCACGCCATTAATCCTCTCGATGCCGGACTCAATCCGTCCGTTCTGTGCGAAGTATCCATACTGGGGCAGCGTTTTCCCGGCCACGCTCCAATCATCGGCGCCCCGATTGACGTAAACGCGTGCACCCGATTTCCATGCGATGATCTGCTTATGGATATCGCCACCAACAAATTCGACGCTTTCGATTTCATCGAGCGCGATACTCCGGACAAAATCCTGCGCCAGCCAGTACTTCCGGACGGCGCCGCGGCCGAACGCACCCAGGTCGATCATCAGGGCATGGCCTTCGAGAATCTCGGCGCTGATGTAATCATCGCTCTCGATGCCGTGTCCCCGGCGGTCTCGCCCGCCCTGGTAACGGCTGGAATAACCGACGCCGTGCAGGCTGAACTTATCGTGCAGCACCGCATCGAACCACGGCACCCGCTCCCAGTCTTTGCAGTTAAGTTTGATGCAGAAACTCTTGCCGACGGGCGAAAGTTGCAGGTGCTGACAATCCGAACCGTCGAGATAACCGGTCAATTGATCGTGTCCCGCTTCGGAGGTCATCGGTGCATTGTCACCCAGATAGTCCCGTATCCAGGCAAAAGTCTCGCCCCAGCTTTTGCGGGTTTCGAGCATCGAATGGAAGTTGCCCTGTTTATCGTAGAAGTCGAAGCACGGTAGCGATGTGAACACGTCGATAAAATAGTGAGTCGGCCTGAGATTGGGCTTGATTAATTTCATATTGCGTTTAACGAACGGCATAATCCGGTCCGGCCGCCAGCGATAGCTCTGGGCGTCCCGGCCCTCGTTAATCCACGCCTTAACCGGCTCGCCCTGCTCGGTAAAACAGATGTGGTCGTAGCTGTAATCGACCGCATCCGGATAGAAATCGATATAGTTATCATGCAGGCCCCACGGGATATCGTGCTCGCCGCAGACCTTCGCAATCTGCTGCATATCCTCGACCGTGCCGAGCTGGGGCAACGGCGGATAAATGTCCGGCAGGCGGTAGTCATACCCCCATCGCTGCCAGACGTGCACTGTCAAAAGCGAATCGGTCAGGCCGTAAGCGATCATGCGCTTCATCGTCTCGGCAATTTCGCTGTAGCGACCGCCCCATATATCGAAAACAAATCGCCCCGCTTTTTGCTCGAATCCCCCGGCTCGCTGCTTGTCGTACAAAGGACGATACTTGCGGGCACAGTCGAACGCACCTTTGACGCTCGGCACAAGAGTCATCGTTGCATCGAGATGCGTGTGAAGAGAATAAATCTTCTGCTCGGGATCGACTTGCAGATAGTCAGGCGGATTATCGCAGGCGACCAGCAGCGACAGGCCATCCTCAAAATCGAAGCCGACGTGGCTTGTTGACAAGTTGTGTCCGCCGAAACTTGCCCTGAACGCTTCCGGCTCGACTATACAATATCCATGCCCATAGTACACCCGCGGGGCACGCTGGTCCGCCGGGCCTACCGCGAAGTCCGTAATCCGTTTCGGGCAAACGACCTTAATTCGTAGTCCGCCCTTCTCCGGCCAAATCCGCGTTTCGAGCTCAAATTCTTGCCCTTCGATCTGCAAAAGCTGTCTGCAGGTCAGTACCTGGCCTTCGCGCTGCCATGTTCCGGCCCCCCGGCCAAGCGTAGATGTTTCCCGGCCGAGTACCGCAAGCTTGAAACCGTCGAGCACAACGCATTTCTCATCGTTCCCGATTGCGATTACCACATTGGCCGGCCCCTGTGCGGACGGAATGATTGCCGCTCGGTACTGCCCATCGAGATTAAAAAGAAAACCCCGGCCATTTCCCGTCTTTACCAGCGTCCTTGCCGACTGGCGCAAAGCTTCTCTTTCGGTTTCCGGCATGGATTCGGGCAGTTCACCTGCGACGACCATCGGCTCGCCCCAATAGGATGAATCACAGGTCGTATCGCGTTTCGGGCCTGGGTGACTTTCCAGCCGCAGCAGTATCCGCTTTCCGGCGAACCTGCTCAAATCCACCTCCGCATCCAGCCATTTCTTGCTATCGGTGTGACGCTCGAAAAGTTTCTCGCTATCCGCCCATACGCGGAATGTCACGCCGTCACTGGCCGGTTCCGCCGCCGTATTGTCGCGGATAGCGTTGGCGAAAACCAACTTTATCGGGGTAACGCTCGGCAGTTGCAGCGAGAACTCAGCAAAGATTGTACCGCCGCCCGGCTTCCAGGGCGGGTGCATCGCAATTGCGCGTTTTGTCGCGCCGCGTGACACGGGGCCGTAAGAAAGGCTGGCGGACGACTCCGTCGAGGACCCCTGCCAGCCGACCGGCATATAGACCAAAGGCTTATCGTAATAGCACCATGCCACTCGCTGTGTTCGCAGCAGCCAGAGGGGCAAGGCCCCGTTATCAGGGACCACATTTACCGGGATATTAGGCGGCTGTCCGGATGAAGTCACCACCTTCTCGAAACTTGACTTGAATATCCGGACGGCGTGCGCCGTGACAGTCCTGCCCTCGTGCTGAAAATCGGCATAAACGTAAACCGGATACAACGCCGAACATGCACCTTCTCCCGCTGCAATCTGAAATACGGCGCTTGCCTCTCCGCCGGCGGCAATCACAAGACTTTTCTCTGTCTGGCCGACGGCGTACCATTCATCCACTAAACCAGCCATTCGCAGATCCACCTGAATTGCCGCATCGGCGCTGTTGGCCAGCGTAACCGTCACCTGCCGCGGCTTTTCGTATTCATTCACATCGGGAATGTCACTGATTGTCACTTTCAAGGAACCTTGTGTAACAATATGCCCGTTAAATGCCACCGTCGTACCGGCAGCCGATAAAAGCAAAACTATGAATCCGACACAATGAGCTTTAGACATGACATCTCTCCTACCGGGTCTTCCGGCTGTATATTACGCTATTGTCGTACGTTCTACCTTCACCATCATAGGGGCAATGAAAAAATGACGAGCTCGGCCAAACCGTCGGCACAGAAGCCAGCTTCCCCTCGAGGGTACAATGTAGATGCAACAACACCAGAGGCTCCAAGGCGTCAAACTTAGCGTACAGATGTTTTCGACTTCTCATAAAGAAACCTTCGTGAAAGCAGTTCGTCACGATATTATCACCGATCTTTTTCGCCAGGTCCAGATAGGCGGTCTTTCCTATTTTCTTGTAGAGTTCAAGCAATCCGAGAAGAGCGGCCACATCCGAAGAACCCGTATGGCCCGGCAGGTTCGGCTCGGTCCCCGCCGCAACTCCGATGTCGCCGAGATTGTTCCCGAGCGCGATGCTGCGCGCCATATCCCACATGAACGCATCGCCCGTTGTTCGATATGCCAGAGCGTACGTCCAGAAATCCATCGGTCCTGCCCGCCCAGCCTTCAGGATCCTACCCTTTGGCCCAAAGTAGCCGTTCTTTTTACATACATATCCTTCCATGCTTGTACCGTCCGTAAGCATCGGAATAAATGAATTATCCTTTTTTCGATACGCCACCTTACCCCAGGCCGTCAGCTCTTCCAGCGCCCATTGGGTAAACTCCTTACCATTGTCGCCCAATGCTTCTCCCATTAGAAACTGGCAAATCTGAGGTTTCACGGAGGGTGTGCTGCCGTAGCAGGGAAACAGCGTCCCTTCGACGACGAAATGTCCCTTGAAATCGTCGCCGTACTGATATTGGGCGCGGTCCCCCCTGACGCTTGGCCCGTTGCACCAAGCCGTCTTGCTCTGATTGAACTGGAATCCGCCAATCCCCGTTTTGGGATTCCGGGTCTCAACGTATCGCTTCGCCAGTCGTTTACTCCAAATCAGTGGTTCGGCCCGGCCGGACATTTTCGACAGCATCGCCCCGGCGTAGAACAAGTCGCTACCGGTATTAAGGAATGAAAGCCCCGTGCCCCAGAAAAAGACCGGCTCTGCTTTATATTCGTTTGCCCACGGATTGCCGAATTGCTTTTTCGGATTGCCGTGCCGGTTCATTTCCAGGTTTGACCAATTCAGGATATGTGCCGCCCAGAACGTCTCCAGAAATTGCCGGGTCGCTTGGGGATTGACCTGCCACATCAGTTCGTAGTACGGATAATGGCATTTCAACTCGTGCGAATACTGTTCCATGCAGAGCGCATCGGCCCGGGCATCGTAGGCGATGTGGCCGCCCCAATGCAGCAGTCCATTAGGACTCCGCAAATTGGCAAACGCATACTCAATAGCCTCCTCGGCAGCCCGGCGATACTTCGCATCCTTCGTTAACCTCGTCAATCCATCCAACACACGGAAAAGGTTCTGCTGGCTTGCAAGGTTGGACAGAATCCATACCTTGCCGTCCCTCTTCCACTTGACCGGCTCGTGTGTATGGATGTTCAGACCATCGACGAACAAGGGCGTATGTTTAGGGCCATATGTATCTTTGCCGTATTTGAGGACATTATACGCAAATGTCTGTACAGTAGAAAGATACTTGTCCTCGTCTCCGGCAAATGTCCCTGTCCCAGCAAATAAAATCAGCAACACAATCCAGCTTCTCGAAATCTTCATTATAAAAATCCTTCTTTGTATGAATATTCAATACTACCTATCGTGCCAAAAGATACCACATTGTCTTATACTGCGGTGAAAGTCGCAAAATGCCTTTACCATACCTGTCGTATGCCGTCACATTGCCGCTCGGCATTCCATCGGGGCCAAGCGCCTGGCATTTCCAGTTTCCATCCGGCAGAACCAGGACCGCTTCCACAGCCTCTATCTGCACCGGCGTCTCACCCCAGTTCCGGCCGACTGTTCGACGGTCATCAGAGAATATTATGCCGGTATTCTCGCACCGGCCGCAGGCGGTTACAAGGATTTTACTGCTCTCATTCACTGCTGCATCATCCAGAGCCGTAACCGTCATTGCGACAAAACTCGGCGATGTCACGGAAATCCGCCCGTCAGTCGATGCTTCAAACCGGCCCGCGTGGCCGGCAAAAGCCCAAGCGGACAATCCCCACGCAGCGTAGAATCCTTTGCCCTGTTCGACGATCCAATTCAACTTGGGATCAGATCCATCCGAGTCTTTCGAAGCACTCCGGCCGGCAAGAGTCGAAACGAATTGTGTTTTTAGCATTTCGTAGCGGGTAATCTGAGCTCGCTCGGTCAGGACGCCGAACATGCCACGATCATGTTTGAGATGCAGATTCACCAGCAACGAAAGCATTTCCTCGGAACCGGTCAACGGAATTAGCGAGATGTCACTCAACGGTTGAATTCCGCCATGGCGAAAGATAGCCGTCCCGGCCCGCATGAAGCCCCACTTGGCGGGATTCGTATCTATATCGAAATAGCTGTTCATGTGCTCACGATTCCATTCATCCGAGCTGTGACTATACGTGTACAGCCATATCCCGTCCCAATCCTGGGCGGCGGCAAAGGAAGCGATAATTGGAACACACTCGGCCTGCGAGTCAAGGGGGGCTGGATGATTATATTCGCTGACCGTAAACGGTTTGTTGCCGAGACGCCCCGCAGCCAGATTGAAGACGGTGGCCTGTTCGAGATAATCCGTCATGGGCTTCTGGTTGATAAGCTAGTTGCCGCTATCCCAGGGCCTGCCGGGAAACCGAGGATGTTGCCAGTAAGCATGAGCATCGATGAAATCCATGTCGCTTTGTGCGTACAATCCCAGCGGACCAAATACAATGGTGCCGGTTACGAGCGCCTTGCAACCAAGGTCGTTCTTTATGAAGTTGCGCATTTCGTCGAAGTACGCCTTTTCCGTCTGAGCCAAAAAACGCATCCGATCGATAGTCCGCTGAGGGCTTTCGTTGTCGGCGTAAACCGTCACACTGGCATTCTTGACGGATTCGCCTTTGCCCAGCCCTACTCTGCCGCCGGGATGAAGTTTTATGTTCGCAAGGTAGAAAGGAACGTCGTTACCTCCGAAACTAAAGCTCACACGTGCGTTATGGTCGTCCGCTTTGGCGACAAAGCCGAAACGAAATGTCTGCCACTTCTGTGTCAAGTCTACCCGCCGTGACAAACCAAGATTCTGCCACGGCTCATGCGCCTGGCTTACGCCACAACTCAACTTTCTCGGCTTTTCGGCGGCGGCCTCAAACGTCACCGTATAATACTCCCCTGCTTCAATCGAAAGATCACCTTGCTTGAATTGTAGGTGCCATTCCGTTTCGTCGGACTTATCGATATCTATACGCAGCGCATCTTGAGATAGATATCGTTGGCGTCGAAGCACAGCTTTACAACCTGAATGTTGCTCAAGTTGCCAGCCGCGCAGAACATTTCCACTCTTCAAATTTACATCAGTCAGGAGGTTCTTGCCGAGCGGTTGCGCACCGCCGGACCAGGCCTCTCGCAGTTTCTCATCCGAACCGTACTGCTGCTTGAGCCAGGCATTAAACTTCCTCTGTAGAATATCTGCATAGTATGGGGGCAGCGTTCGCAGCGTTTCTTCGCTGGACCACATGAAGAAGCTGTTCTCATTGGTTATCTCGACAAACGCCACCGCAGGATCGTCGGCGTAGCGGACCTTACGGTATGGATTGACGCGATCCAGCAGCTCGCGGGCAAATTTCTTCTGAGCATCTATCAGGGCCGGTGTGAAGATGTTCGAAATCTTATCATACTGTCGATTTGTCTCAGGCAACCCCAAATATTGGCTGTGCGATCTGCCGACGTGCAGGTTAAGATTAACGCATATGCCGTGACGGGCCAACTGGTCGATGAAGAAATCCAGCCTGTCGAGCGCCTCCGGCTCAATGGTTTTTCCGTCTCCGG
>DAOVMB010000264.1 GCA_030630905.1 Sedimentisphaerales bacterium | reverse complement strand
GGTTCGGGCAAGATGTTCTTCGACGACATTCGGCTGTATCTTCCGTGTCCGGAGCCGGAGCCTGAGCCAGAACCGCAGCCGTAAACCGGCGGCGGATATACATGCACTGTCTTGAAAACAAGTTAAGGGCTGTAAGCATGATGCTTACAGCCCTTCGGTAATATTATTACGCTTAAACTCTACAAATCCGAACCGGACGGTTGCGGCCGGAAGAATCTATTTCTTCTTCGACTTCTTCGACGAGATGATCCGAACTTCGTCGGTCCCGGATACTGTCGTGCCGCCGCTCACTTGTTCTGTCGACTGGGCTGTTATTGGGCCAGTCAATTGTGCTGTCAATGTAGCCTCTGTGCTGTCCTGATCCAGGTTCAACTTCTGCGTCCTGAAATGGAACATCAGGTCATCGTCGCCATCGTCATCGACATCTTCGAGCTTCCATCGCTCGGGCGCGGCTCCGGCGAATTTTACGGTGGCCGGGTCAACTGTTCCGGCATCGAAATTATCTGTCGTCAAAACCGCTACCGACACGACTCCCTTGGACTTGAGATTGATGTTGTTTTGGTTGCCGCCGGGCTTGATATCAATCGCCATCTCAGTATCAGGAGGCTGCGGAGGCCGTAGAAAGATCGGAACATCGCTATAAAACAGCAGATCAATGGGATCGCCGTTTTCATAGGTCCCTGTCAATACTCCGCCATAGAAGGGATCAACACTGAACTGTGTAGCCAATGGATCAAGAGGCGCGCCGTCCAGCGCAAAGTCCGTACCGTAGATTGTTACGACCGGACTCGGTTCACCTGTGTAAAGCAATACGAAAAAACCGTCGCCGATTTGGCCGCCGTAAATGTTGATCGTACAGCCATTAAAGGCATAAACCCCCCAGTCCACGTATGCACACGGATACAAATTCGCCGTCCCAAGCACCATCAGGAAATCGTACTCAATGGCGTAGTCGATATCGGCAGTCTCACCGACGTCAACGAAGTTAACGATCTGGGCTCCGCATGGTGCAGCGCATAGCAAAATCGCCGGAATACACCACGCAATTACCGAGAATCTGACTCTTAGACTATTTTTCTGCTTTTCCATGGCTCCACTCTCCCCCAAAAATAGAGCATCCTGGTTTTCTCATTAACAAGATATCATCAATAACAGAGTATCGGAGGCGTTTGTAAGAGTTCCAGCCCTGGAAGCTGTGATGAAATAAATGTTCTTGCTGTATAAACCATCAAACAATCCCCCCCTTGCAAAGAAATATTGCCTATCTAAACCATAAGGAATAATCCGGCTAAAGCAAAACGAAATTTCATAATAATTCAACTCTGCAACTCTGCAAACAGACCGGAATTACTATCGGACCAACAAAGCATTATCTGGAAATAAACAAAAGAAAGAAAGGGCTGCAAGCCAAATGCCCACAGCCCTTTGATAACTTTATTGTGCTTAAACTTCACAAAGCCGAACCGGACGGTTACGGCCGGAAGAATCTATTTCTTCGACTTCTTCGACGGGACGATCCGAACTTCGTCGGTTCCGAATACTATTTCCTGGGTTAACAGATGGGCCGTAAGTGTAGCCTCCGTGCTGTCTTGGTCCAGATCCAACTCCTGCGTCCTGAAATGGAGTATCATGTCATCGTCGCCATCGTCATCGACATCCGTAAGCTTCCAACGCACGGGCGCGGCTCCGGCGAACTCTATGGTGGCCGGATCAATCGTTGCGGCGTCGAAATCGAAATCATCCGTCGTCAAAACTGCAACCGGAACAACTCCTTTGGACTTGAGATTGATACTGTTTTGATCGCTGCCGGGCTTGATGTCAATCTGCACTTCCATAGGGCCGCCACCAGACGTGTCAACTAAGTAGATTGGCACGTTACTGGAGAATACAAGAAGGCTAATGGTTGTCCCATCGGCATAGGTTACCTGCAATGTCCCGATGCCGTCCACGGTGAAAAAGTTACCCGAAGGATCTATCTTACCGTTGTTTACAATAAAGCCAGTACCATATACTGTCACAGTAGAACCGTTGAATACGGCTATTCCGGACTTATCAGCTATGCCACCGTAGATGTTGACGAAACTGCCATCATAAGCATCCATATAGTGCACTATGGCGTCAGAGAGAAGATTGAGTGTGGCCCCAGTGTAAACGTACACTCCATTGTAAATTTCAGCATTCAAATCAACAGGTGTGTTATCCGTATCTACAAACAAGTAGTCCTGGGGGTCATCAATCTGCTCGGCCACAAATGCTGGTGCGGCAAACAGTAAAATCGCCATAACAGCCCATAAAATTACTGGGAATCTGACAATGGCACTTTTTTTCTGCTTTTCCATAGCTCCACCTTCCCCTAACTCGAGCTTTGGAAGCTCTGATGAAAGAAATATCCTTGCATAACGACTCATTGAACAATCCTCCCTGGCAAAAAAATCTCACCTATATAAACATTACGGCATAATCCGGCTGAAGCAAATAGTAATTTCCTAACAATCCAACTCCGTAAACAGACCGGAATTACTATAGGACCAACTAAGAATTACCTGGAAAGAAACAGAAAACAAAAAGGGCTGCAAGCCCAATGCCCACAGCCAATAAAAGTACCGAAAAACCTACTCTTTTACATTTTATTGTACGTTCCATAATTATACTTCTTCAACAAAACTGACCAGACATTGATATTCGCCCTCACTCTATGACGTACTCCAAAGAGCTTTATCGGTCAAGAGGGATTCTTTCTTGCACTTTTTCAAAGGAAAAGAAACGTCCAATAAACATGCTTTTCATTAAAATTGTATTTCTCTTCCAAAGTCAGCCTTTATTATGGTCGATAAAATGCATACATGTTGTAGTCTCTATCTTTTGAGGACGGGAAAATGAAAAACAAGGGCTTTACACTCGTTGAATTAATAATAGTAGTAACAATTTTAGGCATCATGGCGGCGATTGTTATACCCACCTTCCAGGGCAACGTTGCAACAGCCAAGGAGTCAGCTTCCAAAACCAATCTTATGACCATGCGAACGCAGCTCGAATTGTACAAATTGCAGCATAACGGAGTCCCGCCGGGATATGTAAATGGTGCCGGCGCCCCTATCGCAACTGTGCCGCTTCAACTAATCGGAACTACTACCGTGACCGGCCAGGCTTCGCCCAACACGGTCCCTTCCGCCCCGTTCCTTTACGGGCCTTATCTAAAGAAAATCCCACAAAATCCTTTTAACAAGCTCTCGACTATCGCCTACGTAGCCGAGGCAACCGCTTTTTCCGTCGCGGCGGACGGCACATCCAGCGGATGGTTGTACAAAAAAGAAACCGCCGAGATCGCGATGAACTGGACCGGCACCGACAGCGAGGGTGTCAACTATTACGATTATTAACTCAACCTGACCGTTTTCGTTGTCATGCTGAGCCGAAGGCGAAGCATCTGGGCAGCGAATGGATTCTTCACGAAAGTAGATTCTTCACTGTGCTGCGCTCCGTTCAGACTTGTCCTTGAGCGAAGCGAAGGAATGACAAATCAGCATCTATCCTGTGACAGACTATTAGAGTCGCTACCAGGGGAAATGGCAGCTATAGTGCCGGTAGAACAGGCCTATCGAACGCATAGCGATAATCGCCAGCGATTGGACGGCGAGATTTGCTATCAGATGTAATCCTATAACGAGATTGTCGCTGCCAATGAGCCTGCCATACCCGATGGTTCTCAATTGCAGCTCCCATGCCAATACGAACAGACCCGCTACGAGAAGGTAAGGCCAAAAAGCCCTCGTGATAGGCTTGAAAATATAATCCGGCCGGAATACCATCGAGACATCCCCGCCGACCGAGAAGGTCAGAACGGCCATCGGAAAAGCGAACAGCCCGGCAAGGCTCAATACGTGCGAAACGACGCCGGTGCTTCTCGATATCGAAATGAAAATGGCGCTGGGCAGCAGGACGGCCACAAGTCCGACCGCAAAAATGGTTAAAGACTTGATTACGTTCCAGATAAAGCCGAACAGTCCGCCCATATAAACGTCCGGCATCTCATCGGTGTCGTTCGCCGTCGTGCAGATGATTTCCATATAGTACCAGAACAGACATCCCCACGCCGACAGCGTTACTACCCAACCGACCGGGGCCTGAACCCCGAACGCGCCCATGGTAAATGAATAATCCGTGTGGCCGGTAAAGAACTTAAAGCACACCGCGGCGATAACAAAAACCAGCCCCGTTGCATTCTGCGGCCTGGCAAACAATTTGAAGCTATCAATAAATACCGCGCGATAAAAGCCGGGCTCCGGCTCGGCTTTTTCTGCTGGCGGCTTAATCTTTTTGGGTGTTTCGTTGTTCTCGGAAGGAATGATGAAGCGCTGCCCGCAGGAAGTGCATCGCGCCCGTTTACCGCTGTATTTGTCGGCAAAGGCAATCAACTCATCACAGTTTGGGCAGTTGAAGCGAATCGTCATAAAAGTTCCCGAACCTTTCACCAGGGCAACAAGCAGCTATAGTGGCGGAAAAACAACCCGATGGAGCGCATCGCAAGCAGGGCGATAACCTGCACAGTGAGATTCAGCAGCAAATAACCTATCGCCGCGGCTTGAGACTGGCCCGAATACTGGCTCGTGTGCATCTGAAGCACCGCAGCGGCGCCAAGCAGCACGGCCGTCACCAGATAAGGCCCCAACGCCCTTGATATCGTTATCAGGAAATAATC
>DAOVMB010000013.1 GCA_030630905.1 Sedimentisphaerales bacterium | reverse complement strand
GGTATATGAGTTGCGGAAAGCGGCCCCTTATATATTTTTTTAAATTGGTTTTCTTTCCACTTGTAAATCACTGAAATATATGAAGTTACAAAAAGGCCTAAAATGAAAGCAAAAAAATCAGTTAAAAGAGTTTTGAAGAAATCGGCTAACCAAAAAGCAGCCCGTCGTATAGGTATCCCCGGGGTAAGTATGTTTCGTCTGGATCAGTTGAAGCCGGCTGTTTACAACCCGCGTGTGATAGTCGCTGAAGCGTTGGAAGGGCTGACGAATTCGCTTAGCAAATTCGGCTGTGTTGAGCCAATCGTGGTCAATACCCGCGGCCGGAAAAATGTTATTGTCGGGGGTAATCAGAGATTCAAAGCACTTCAAAATCTGGGGATCACCGAGTGTTTGTGTGTGACCGTCGACTGTAGCAAAACCGATGAGAAAATGCTGAATCTGACATTGAACAATCCGCAGATCCAGGGTGACTTTATAAAAAAAATCGTGGAATATATCGAGCAGCTGAGACAGGAGCTGCCGGATGACAATGATTTCTTGAATCTTAGGATTGCAGATCTGCAGATGGAATTAGGACCAGGTAAAACAGGCAGGATTCCCGATGATGATGTCCCTAAAATTTCAAGGAAGGCCAAGACGAAGCGAGGTGAATTATGGCTTCTCGATAAGCACCGGCTTTTGTGTGGTGACAGTACGAAAGAAGCTGATGTGGCTCGATTGATGAATGGTAAAAAAGCGAGTCTGTTCGCTACGGACCCACCATACAGCATTGATTATACAGGTGATGATCGTCCGAAGACAGGAAAGGATTGGTCGGATACGTTTCATGATATTGATGTAGACAAGGCCAAGAAGTTTATGAAGGATTTTTTTTCGGCCGGGTTAAAACATATAAAAAAAAATACAGCATTGTATTTGTGGCATGCAAGCACACGAAGGAAAGATATCGAAGATGTTTGCGGCGAACTTGGGATTTTAATTCACCAGCAGATTATCTGGGAAAAGCCCTGTGCCACGATGACTTATGCTTTTTATATGTGGCAGCATGAGCCCTGCCTGTTAATGTGGGTAAAAGGAAACAAGCCGAAATGGAAGGCACATGAAATCGATGGCAAACGGCTTGGTACCGTTTGGCCAATCGGATATATCAGGACCGGAGATCCGACCACTCAGGAATATTACACGGATGTATGGCCGTTGGATTATGAAGGCAAAAAGAAAAGGGCAACCGGCATCGAGCATCCCACAATTAAGCCGGTCGAAATCTTTGCCATTCCTATGATGGTCCACACCAAGCCCGGGGATATCTGCTATGAGCCGTTCTGTGGTTCCGGCTCACAAATCATAGCTGCCGAGAAACTGGACAGGCTATGTTTTGCTATAGAGAAGGAACCGTTCTTTGTGGATGTGGCAATAGAACGCTGGGAGAAGTGGACTGGCCGAAAGGCGAAGCTGGAAAGAAAATTAAAGTAAAAATAGTGCCGACGCGGACGGTTAGTATCGGACTGACCGCCTCAGCTGCAGCTGATAGCTGCAGCTGATTTTAACACGTCGGCAAGATCGTAAAACTTCCAAAATTAGTATCGGGGAAAGTCAGGGGCGACTTGACAGAAAAATCGGCCGTTGAGATAGCGAAGACGCAGAGGCATCTATTTCTGCTGCAGAAGGTCAAGGAAAACAAAACTCTTTCAAAGGTCGAGCTGGACGAATTGAGCAGGTACGAGCGAAAAATGACCGGCAAGGTTATTTTAGGAAATTTGAGGAAGCGGTCGACCACGCCGTCGACCAAGCCATCGACCAGGCGATCGACTGGGCGGTCGACAAGGCGTTCGACCAAGCCATCGAAGAAACAATCGAAAAAGAGCAAAAAAATCCTTGTGGCGAAGCGAGTACGGTTGCCTGTCGAGGAAGCGGAGATTTGCCGGCTGGGCCTCGAATGCGATAATCTGACCGAGGCAGATGCAGCAATCAAGAAACGCAAGTCATTGAAGGAGATTTTCAAAAAACATCCACTGCTTCGGCAGGCCTGGGACCGCGGCCGATTCCTGCGGAATCTCAGGTCCCTGGCAAGGACGGGGGTAAGTGTATCGGAGGCGGCAAAGAAGCTGAGGCTTGCCAGCGGCCAGGTCCTGCGGTCGATGATAGATGAAGATGAGGAAGTTGGTGACTTGTGGAATATGACGCAGCTTGAAGTTTATATCGAGATCAAATCAGCCCTCGTTGAGGCCGCCAAGGAAGGCAAGGCGGACGCAGTCCGGGCGGTGGAGAGTTTTCTGCTGGACGAAAAAGAACGTCCCGAATTTGATCCTTCTCATACAACAAAACTTCAGCTTGTCGAGATAACGGGCAAAACACCCCAGACAATTAACAACTGGCTTAATAAATTCGGCCTGCCGCGAAATGTCGACAAGACTTTCGATATGGGCATGGTCTGGGCATGGTTCGAGGATTTTATGCTTAAAAAGGCGGCGGTGGGAAAGGAATCGGTAACCGAGCTGGACCCGCTGAAGGCAATGAAGGCCGAGAAGCTGAAGGTGGAGCTGGCCAGTCATCGAAACGAATTGCTCGATCGAAACGAGGTGGTCATCGGTCAGATTGCCTGGGTACAGAATATCGTTTCTTTCTGCGAACGCGGTGTCGAGGAGCTCTCAAGGCTCTGCAGCAGCCAGCCGCGGGAGAAAATTACGGAGGTTGCCCGGGGATTTTTTAGGGATTTACATACCGAAGCGGCCAAGGTCCCGAAAGAGCTACGCCTGCCGGCGGCGAAGGAACGGGAGCTGGTTGAATTTCTGCAAAGGTTAAAACCACATTCAGAGGGGCGTAAATGAGTAGAAGCGATAGACATATAGAATTACAAAATATGCTTGTTCGTTGGATAGGTAATCGCTCATTCAAAATGTGCGGATTGCCAGAGTCTAACGTAGTCGGGTATATCGCAGATTTTGTGGCGATTGCGGGGATGTACAGCGAAGAGCATGCAAAATATGCCAGACATTCAGGGCTAACTAAAAAATATATGAGCAGTCGAATGACTGACGATGGATCGGTTCGGAAGATTTTCGGCGATATTGACAGGTGGTATGTTTGTGTATTTGAGGTCAAAGTATCCCGCCCGGATTTCCTGAATACTTTTGGTAAGAGAAAAACACCACACGCAGAAGCAAGAACAAAACCTGTTGGAACAGCCCACTGGGTAGTTGCTGAAAAAGGAATTTGCAAACCAGAGGAGTTACCGGACTTCTGGGGCTTGTTAACACCTTACGGCACAGGATTGACTGAGCTCAAAAGGCCAAAACTTCACATATTACCAGACAGCAAATTACACGCGATGGCTTTTGATATGCTTTGGTTGCAAATGAATTTGCGCCGAAGCTACTATGACCAACTTGGCGAAATGGCTCAGGCAATAAAAGATGTCCAAGAGGCAATAATTAGAAATAAGCCTACAGGCGAATTACTCCGTAGATGTAATCGGGCAGTAAAAGCCTGTCGTGGATTCGCAATATATGAATAGGGGACGTAATGATTCTTAGACCACTGCCTACACAACCGGAAGTGCTCGATGCGTGGATTAGTCACGACGTCATGTCGCTGGCTGATTGGGCAGAGGACCGCTACATCCTGCCTGAGGAAACCGCCGAGCACTCGGGTCCCTGGTCCAACGATTATGTCCCGTTTATGCTGGAGCCGATGCGATGGCTTTCGGATATGGCAACCCGCGAGGTGACTGTATGTGCCTGTTCCCAGGCGGCCAAAACTGAGCTGAGTAATATCTTGATCGGGCGGACCGTCGATGTCGCTCCGGCGCCGACACTTATTGTAATGCCCAGGGAGAACGATACAAACCGAAGAATTGCTACGCGTCTGCGGCCGATGTTCAAATCGACTCCGTCCCTTTTACATCACCTGGGTAAACTTGAAAACCTGAATATAGGCAAGGAAACAATCCTCGATAACATGATTTTATACATTGCCTGGTCCAACAGCCCGGCAGCCCTGGCGGACAATCCGGTATGTCATGTGATCCTCGATGAAGTGGGTAAGTACCCTCCAGCCACTGGAAAAGAAGCAGATCCGATAAATTTGGCAAAAAAAAGGCAAAGAACCTATCGCCCCCGTTCGAAGCTGCTGGTTATGTCATCACCGGTAGGAGAAGGTGACATATTCGATGCGGAATTCCAGAAGGGTGACAAGAATGAATGGCATGCGAAGTGTCCCTTTTGTGGTGTGTATCACATTATGAAGTGGGCCAACGTGGAGCTGGACAAAGACGATGCCGGCAATCTGCTCGATGCCGAAACTTACAGGACCATGGAACATGCGAGATATGTTTGTCCGGCCTGCAAAAAGCCCTGGGACGAATATCAGCGGTGGGATGCGGTGAGTAGCGGCCGTTATGCCCCTGCAGGCTGTTCGGTGGATCCGTCCGGGTTGATTGTAGGTAACGTACCCGTTACCACTCATCACAGCTGCAGGATAACGGCGCTTATGCTGCATCCTGTATTTCAGACTATCGATGACCTGGCCGGCGATTGGGCGGATGCGATTAAGGCAAAGAAGATGGCCAATATTAAGCCGCTGCAGGATTTCATCAATTCTCAATTGGCGGAGCCCTGGAAGGAAACAGAGAAAGCGACGTCCAGGAAACAGCTGCAGTCCCACATCGGCACTTATAGAAAAGGTACGGTGCCGGCCGGCGTTCAGTTACTGAGCTGTGGCGTCGACATTCAAATCGACCACGTATGGGTGACCGTTGACGGCTGGGGATATCTGTCTGAGGCCTGGAGCATTTTCGAGGGCCGGTTGGAGACCGGCGATACGAGTGAGCTTGAGAACTTAGAGGTCCTTCGAAGGTTTCTTAAGACGCCGTGGATTTCTCCGGATAATCCGGACATACCATTTTTTATTTACAGGACGGCCATCGATGTCGGTTACCGGCCGGAAGTGATCAAGGATTTCTGCAGACAATGTACCGAGCTTTATCTTATACAGGTGCGGGGTGACGATAGTGTTCGGACCCGGCCATTCCGGGCAACCAAGATCGCCGGTGGGACGATGATCCGATACGATCTTAACGTAAGCGAATATAAAAACCGGCTGTACCGGTTGTTGTTTGACTCGGCCATCCCTGGCCCGGGCTATTGGCATCTTAACGCAGATACGACCGATGAGATACTAAATCACCTGACCGCTGAAGAGCAACGTCCGGTCCGTACTCGGAGAAAGCAAAGGTACGAGCTGGTATGGGTACTGAAGAAAGAGCACCTGCCCAATCATATCTGGGATGCAAAAGTATACTCATCTTTAGCGGCTGAGCTGAGCGGTGCCCATTCGCTGCAGAGTCTGGAAGAGCAAAAGCCAAAGCGGCCGGAAAAAAAGCGGTCCGGTCGGTCAGGATTCCTCGATGACCTGCCGAGTCTGAGTTGACAATTGACTAATGAAAGGCGGTGTATAATGTTTCTAAACGAAAAAGGCATGAAGAAACACAAACAATTATTCAAGCTGAAAAAATCGACATTTATAATCTTGTTTTACGTTTTAATGATTATCGGTTTTGGTCTGGCTATCGCGATCCGAGCAATGGAATTATGGGCTTCTATTTGAGCAGATATTTGCTCAATAAAGCAAATTTGGTGCGAGAAGTGGCAGAACTGAAAAATAGGGCGTTATTGGTGGCAGGGGGGGCAAAAAATCGAACACAGGGCATCCTGGGGGTTCTAAATGGGCGAATATGGGGTTAAATTGAGGGATTAGTGACAATGGATGATTTATACGAATATTTGGGTGCTGTCTTCGGATACTGTCGGCTTAAGCGTTTAAGAGAATACACGTGGCGTTTACTGTACTGGCCGGTGCTCGAGTTCTGTGGTGAGCCGCCGCAGAATGAAATTTTAGGTGCCGAGATCTGCGCTGGTGGTTTTTGGTCGGGCTTCATGTCGGAGGCCCGGGGCTTGAGCTGGGACAGGAAGTCACGCTATGGCAAAAAATAATACATGGATGTAAAAAATGAGCAATGGTTTTTTGAATGATCTGCCTGATCTGGAGCTGCCGGCCAGGCGAAGGAAAAAGAAGCCAACCGATCCGAAGGACCAGGTGGTCCGTTATATAAAGCCCCGGTGCCCGAAATGCGGAAGCACTAATGTGCCGGTTTATGACAGCAATCATCTGCCAGTCAGATATCATAAATGTGCAGATTGTGGTCATACGTTCAAGAGTATCGAGGAAAATTATCAGCCGGAAAATGAAACTTGAACGTACAATAATCTGCAAAATCTTCAAGCATTGGTATAAACACTACCCAGGTCAGCGGCGGTACGTGCGATGTCGGATATGCGGGAAATTACCGCCGAGCATGTGGGCACAACTATGTAAAATTAAGTCTGATTCCCGGAAACCCCGTTTTTGAGCCGTTAAGCCAGATATCGGCCTAAAAAAATTTTCAACTTATTACTAATTATTAGTAATCACCCCCTTTTATGTTCAGAGCTAATCTTGTAGTTTGTATTGATGTTGTTGAATTTAGGACAATTTGCATGGAGGCTACGAGAAATGTAATCGAAGAAATCAAGAGAGATGCAGCAAGCCTGCAGAGGAAGTTTCTGACCTTGCCGACCGCGGGTGAAACCATCAGCAAAGAACAGCAAAAGGCGATTGACAGGGCTCGGACAGGTCTGCAGGGATGGCGTGGCTGGGAGCTTGGAGAATTGGTAAACGCATTTAGTGAGAAAAGTTAATGGCAGCTACATTAGCAGAACAGCTTGCGAGCGTGCAGGCGGCAATAGCGGCGATTGAGGCCGGCGCCCAGAGCGCAACGGTGGATGGTCAAACTGTGAACCGGGCGGAGCTGCGAACACTTTATGCCCGGGAGGACAGGCTGCTTACTAAAATCGACAGAACGGACAAAGGCAGGATCACGGTAGCTGAATTCTGATGAGAGAAACGAGCAGAAAATCAGATTCGTTTTTACGCCGCGTTTCGATGGCGTTGGATGACGTCGTGGGAGTATTGTCACCGCGGGCGGCCATGATGCGCAGATCGTACCGGTTCGGCTATGATATTCTGGACAAGCATCGGACCCGGAAGAAACGTTCGGATGCGGGGGGTACCGGGGACTGGCATTTAAGTCAGGAGAAGCTTGATAAGTTACGGGAGATCTGCCGTGATTTAGGACGAAATAACCCGTTAGTCAAAGGAATATTTCGCAAGCTGGCTACAAAGGTAGTCGGTACCGCCACGAAGATTCAGGCAAGGACCGATGATGAGGGATGGAATCAGGCGGCCGAGCAGCTCTGGAAGGAAGAAATGGTCAACAAGCCCTGTGATGTGACCGGCCGGTTCAACTTTCACGCATATCTGAAAAAAATGTATTATACTTATTGCCGGGACGGTGACATGTTTACGGTTTTTGCCGATGAGGGGATCCAGGCCATCGAGGGTGACCAGGTGGGCACGCCATACGGTAAAAAGAAAGCCGAACATTTCGATGTGGTTAACGGTGTGGCGGTAAGCAAAAAAACAAAAAAAGTCATCGGGTATTATATCGGCAAGCCGAACAAGTGGGGTTACATCGCAATTGAATCCGTTCAGAGATACACCGCCGACGTGGTCCATCATGCTTTTAACTCGGACCGTTTCAGCTGTTCCCGCGGTGAGCCGGCCCTGATTAGTGCGGTCGATACGATTGATAAGCTTTTCGGCTACATCGATGCCGAGCTTGTTGCCGCGAAGATCAATGCCTGTTTTCCAATGGTGATTACGACCAGGGAAAAAAGCGGGATGCCGCCGCCTTTTACCAAGGGCGTAAGCGCATCCGGAAAAGATGAGTTTGAACGGCCGCTCGATAAGATAGATCCCGGCATGATATGGCACGGTGGACTGGGAGAGGACGCCAAGGCAGTTGGAGTATCCCGGCCGGCGTCGGCTTTTGACCCGTTTATTTTGCGCATCCTGATGATCATCGGCCAGCCTGTGAATCTGCCGCTTATGCTGATGACCGGGGACTATTCCGGTGCGACTTTTATGAATTCCCGGGTTGCCTATCAGGAGGCCCGGGACACCTGGTATGATGAGCAGGAGCTGATTATAAAGCCTTTTGTGAGACGGCTGTATATACTGAAACTGCAGCAGTGGATCAAACGAAAGGCCTTGACGGAACGCGAAGACTCGGGCCGGTTTGAAATCTTATGCAAAAGATGGCCCTATGTCGATCCCTTCAAGGAAGCCAAGGCGGATGAAGTACAGCTTAGGAATGGCACAACCACGCGCACGGTAATATGTGCCAGGCAAGGTGAGGAATTTAAGGACCTTACAGATCAAAGGGAGAAGGAGGAGAAATATCTTAAAGAAAAAGAAGTGGTCCTTGTCCCCCCGAAAACGGGAAAACCAGCGGCTTGAAAGGATAAATTATGCCTTATGAGAATGAGCATGCGGCACGCTTGAAAAATCCGAAGGACTTCGACCCAAAAAGTTTTCGGCGGACTAATGGTGGAACGATATACGGCAGTAAAAAGGTGCCCAAGACGATCGCTATTATCTGGGCGAAGCTCAAAGGCAAGAGCAAACCCAGCGATCCGCCGATTCCACAGTCATTGAGATTCCCGACGAAAAGCTGGACGGTCCAGAAGGCAAAAAAATGGCTCAAGGACAACAATGTCAAATATCAGAGTTTTGAGCCGGCAGAAAAAAAGAAATCGAAGGCTTCATACGCAAAAGAACAAACCAAAAAGAAATATACCTGCGAATGTATCAAATGCGGCCATATTCTGGAAACTGATAAGCATTGTAAGGATATTAAATGCTCTAAATGTGGCGGACAAATGAGAAGGAAAGAGCGGCCTGGGCCGGGACAATCGGCAAATAAAAAGGAGAAACAATCGATGTCGGAAGATACAGCACCCACCAATGCGTGTATTTTTAACGATAATGCCGTAGTAACTTTCGCCAAGGGCGATGATGATAAAAAGAGCAATAACTTCCGGATAGTCGGCTATACCGGCGTGGTCATGAAGGATCACTGGTTCTGGGGAAACGTGGCATTTGATTTGGAAGGGATGAAGTTTGCCAAAAAACGCACGCCGGTCCTCGCTGAGCATTTCAGAGATGTCCGAATTGGTTTCACGACCAAACAGGATATTAAAGATCAGGTGATTGTCGAAGGACCGTTTCTCGATAATGATGATGCTCAAAAGCTCAAAGCCGATATGGAGAAAGGCTTTCCGATGGAGGCATCTTTGCTGGTGCCGCCTTTGATAGTTGAACATGTTAAGGAAGGTGAAAGTGTCAAGGTAAATGGAAATACCTTGAAAGGCCCGGGGACTGTTTTTCGCAAATCGACCATCATGGAAGTGAGCATGTGTGTGTTCGGTTTCGATAGCAATACGAAATCATCAGCGTATGCTGATAGTGATAATCAAAAAATCAAATTCAATTTAATTCAGGAGAATACTATTATGAATGGTACAGAAGAAACACAAACAGTAACCGAAATCGAAAGTGTCGAGAGTTTTGCCGAACTGTACCCGGAATTCCACAAGGAGATACGGGCGGAAGGAATGAGCGAAGGTAAAAAAGAAGAGCGTGCTTTATTTGCCGCGCTCAAGGATGCCTGTGGTGATGACCATGAGCTGCTGGTGCAATGCTTTAGCGAAAACAAAACGGCCGCCGAGGCCATGAAGCTTCGCGTTGAGAAGATCGAGAAGGAGAAAACGCAGCTCACCGAAAAGGTCACGGAGCTTCAGAAGAAAAAGCCGGCAGTGGAAGCGGCCCGGACTGAGTTCACCGATGAGGCTACACCGCCCGGTAAACAGACAGAAACCGGCTCTGCTGATGAGGCGGCCTTGAAAGCGGAATTTGCAGCGTCCGCAGATCTGCAGGCTGAATATGGTGGTGATGTCGATGCGTACATAGCGTTCAAGAAAGCAGATACAGCCGGCAGGGTGCGGATAGCAGGACAAACGCGAACGTGACAATGGCCAGGCGGCATCGACTTTCAGGCGTAGTAAAAAACAATATAAACGATTAAATAAATGAGGTGAGCAAATGGCGAAAAAAGAGGACGTCCAACAAGCCGGTACATCTGCAGCCGGCACTCAGGAACCCGGAAAATCTGCAGATGACAATCAGGGTCCTACAACAGAAGAAATTAAGACGGTGGAGGATTTAGAGGCTTGTTATCCGCAGATGATCTCGGAGATAAGAGATGAGGTAATTGAACAACTCGGGAAATGCCCCGCCAAGGAAGTGAAAGAGAACATGCCCGAGCTCTACGAGCGGATTGTAGCGGACATTCAAGGCAAGAGCGGTCCCAATCTGAACGTGCCTGGCTTTTTACTCGAAATTGATGACCCGGTTGCCAGGGGCACGCTGCGGGCCTATCAGAAACTGAAAGGAGTTGATGGATTGCGGTTGCCATTCGTTCTGCCCTATAAGGACAAGATGACGAAACAGGCCCTGGAGAATTACATCCTGCGGGCGGAAGGCAGCGGCAATTATAAAAGGGCTGAAACCGCCCAAAAGGCTATGGAAAGATGTAAGTAACCAGCACCAAAACCCACAGCATCGCAGCGGGCAGTTTTGGAGCTGGTTGAAAAATGAAAGTGAAATAATGTTTTTTAGGAGATAGTCAAATGGCAACTTTATCAGCGGACAGTCCGCAAGTTCTGGTTACGGGCGATATGAATGCGATCGGTATTATCGCCAATGATATCGTCTACGAAGGCTCCATGGTCGGCGATAACGGTGCCGGTTACGGCCGGCCCCTGGTGGCGGGTGACAAGTTTCTCGGTCATAACATTTTTAAGGTGGACAATGCGGTCCCGGCCGGTGCGGCCGGTGCCAAGAATCTGAGGCTTCGAACGGGCGTGTATCGTTTGGTATGCGATCTGGTCGGGCTGATTACAGACGTGGGCCAGCCGGTCTATGCATCCGATGATCAGGTGCTTACTTTCGCCGCATCGATTGCCACGGTGAAAAATAGTTATGTGGGCAGGATATCGCGTTACGTATCGGCCACCAAGATGGAGGTCGAGTTCGTAACGTGCGGGCAGGATGAGTTCGATCCTAATCCAAATCGGCTGACCAAATCGGCAGCACATACGACCGTAGCCGTCGATAACGGCAAGATTATTTACGTCGATACCACTGCGTTAATCTCGTTTCTCGCAGCTGTTCCGGGCTACAAGATTACTATAGTAAATGGTGCTGGTTTGGGAGTTGCAGAGACCACGATAGATTTTAATGCTGCCGAGACGTCTCTCGGCGGCTGTGGCCTGGCAACTGCCGGTGTGCTGCTTACTAATACCAAGGCCACCGCCCAGCGAGGTGACTTCCTGCAGTTTATTGGTAATACCGCCGCTTGGAATATCGTAAACAAGCGGGGAACCTGGGTATCGTCGACATAACCGGGTTCATTGAGAAGTGAAGAGCGGGTTCTCCTTTCGGCCGGCCAGCTGAGAGGTGACGTAAGAACAAAGACGGCAGATAGGTGCCTATCCACCTATCTGCCGTTTTTTGTTGCCCGGAAAAATAGTAACAATACTTTTTTTAGGAGACTATAAATGGGAGCTCAAAGTTTGGGGAGTCGAGCGATAATCGGCAAGTTCTTTGCCGCCCTCGAGATTTACACCGGCATATCGTGGATCGATCTGGTTTCGGTCCTGTTTGATTCCGACCAGGAATCCGAAACCTACAAATGGCTGGGACAATCGCCTGCCATGCGGGAATGGATCGGCGGCCGGCATGCCAAGGGATTCCGGGAGAACGGGATCACGATCATCAACAAGAAATTCGAGGCAACCCTGGATATACCAGTCGACTGGATGCGAAGGGACAAAACCGGCCAAATCGATATCAGGATTGCAGAGTTGGCACAGAGGGCGGTCGGGCATTATGGCAAGCTGCTCAGTACGCTCATCTTAGCCGGCACTACCGATCTTTGCTACGATGGAGCGGAGTTCTTTGCCGCCGATCACACAGAAGGTGATAGCGGTACGCAGAAGAATTTACTTATCGATACGGATGTTCTTGCACTTAGCGTTGTACTTGAAACCGCACCGACCTGCGCGGAGGCCATTAAGGCAATCCTGGGAGTGATTGCTCATATGCTGGGCATCAAGGACGACCAGGCGGAGCCGATGAATTCAGAGGCCAGGAATTTTATGATCATGACCAGCGTAGCGCTATGGCCTTACCTGGTCCATGCAGTCATGGGCGAACCTTCGGCAAATGAGTCCAACGTCCTCAAGGAGCTCAAGAGGCAGGGCTTTATCGTTAGCGTTGTGGCCAATCCGCGGCTGACTTATACCAAGGAGTTCGTTATATTCCGAACGGATGCACCGGCCAAGGCTTTGATCCGACAGGAAGAGGAAAAAATCTCTGTGGGTGCGAAGACCGAGGGCAGCGAATACGAATTCGACAACGATGCGCATCAGTACGGAATCAAGGCCATTCGCAACGTCGGGTATGGTTACTGGCAGTACGCTGCACATGCGACATTCGATACTATTTAGGCTTGAGTTGATTGGTTTCTTGGTTCATAGGTGAGAATTTAACTTGTCCTGGGCATAGCCTGGTCTGGCTGACGCCGGGCTGTGCCCCCCTTTAGCGAACACTTTTCACGGGTGCAACCTGATACAAGGAGCTGCTATGGCATTTTATACATACAGGAATGACATCCAACCAGTGTTCCTGTGTATAGCCTTTATGGTGATGATATTGTTCTGCCTGTGCAGGGCAGAAATGGCATTGAAGAATATCAGGCCGAGGCAATTTGCCAGTTCTAATGGCATCATTAACAGCACGAATAGCTTTAGCTTGTTCGGGATGCCGAATACGAAATCGTTTATTACGTTCTCGAAGTGTTTTTTTACCTTTCTCTGTTTGGCTATAACGAAGCCAGGCTTTCTTACGAACAGCTTTACCCTTTTCGCTTTGAGCGTGGCGTCTTTGAGCGGCCTTGCCCTTCTCGCTTTGTTGATAACGTTTTTTTGCAGCCTTTCTTTTTTCTGTTTTGTCGTATTCTTTGGCGTACTTCGACCAGCAAATTTTGCAATTACTTCTGAATCCGCCTTTACTATCCGGACGTTTGTAAAATTCCGAAAGCGGTTTGATTTGTTTGCATTTGCCACATCGTTTCGATATGATTTCGGCAGTCATTTTCGTCTCCTGTATAGACGATTATGGTCAGAGTCGATTGCAAGACCATCTTGCGGTCGGCTCGCTTTATTTTAAATTAAATGAGATTGTCGTCAAGTATTTATTTGAAAGAATTAACCCGTGCTTTCAGAACAAGATAGACAATACATTCGTGAGGTCGCGATCAATTCGGCCACCGAAGTTAGTGAGCGGATTATTGAGCGCGTGCTCGAATGGCACGTGGGTGCATGTCCGCATGGCAAGTCTATACTTGCTTCGAAGTGGGGCTTGCTGGGGGTGTGTATCGGCTCGGGCATTGGCGGTGGCGGCATGGTTGCCGTGTTAATAAGAATATTTTCAGGGTGACTCTATGACGTTAAAAACTTTTGATGAAATTTTGCAGGATGACGCCGATATACTTCTTGATGTCTTTGGCGAGGTGGGTGTTTACCGCCCGGGCGTTCTGGACCGGGAAATACAGGCGATTGTCCGGTACGTCATTGATGATGGCCAGGTTGCACCGGTGGTCAGGCATCGCAGCCCGGTCGTTAATATCAAAGTGGCAAATAATTCCACTACCGGGATATCGGCCGAGGAGTTTGTGCAGGGCCATGTAATCAATATGCCCCCGCGTAAGGGGGCCGATCCACGAGACTTTAGCCTGGCCAGGATTCTCAAACAAGATGCGGGGATGATTACCATCGAGGTGCACTGATGCTGGCAATAAAAGTTACGGTTGACGAGCGCAGCTTTAAAGAGGCGGCACATATTTTGCGGGCCGTGCCCCGGGCGGTGCCGCGGGTATTTCGCCGGGCCATCGGTCGCACCGTTGATATGGCGGCGACGGATCTGAAGCGCCGGGTAGGTAAGCAGATCACGGCCAAGAAGGGTGATATTTCCAAGGGTATCAGTAAAAAGAAAACCACCTTTTATGGTTCTGTAGGGGCCAAGCCGTTTCGGCCGGGACTGTTGGCGTTCCCGGGCACCAAGCAGACAAAACGTGGTGTTAGCTATCGGCTAAGCCGTACGGCAGGCAGGAAAAGAATAGAGCACGGCTTCATCGCGACAATGAAATCCGGTCACCGTGGTGTATTTGCAAGAGGGCAGCCATCCAGATTGCCGATCGTAGAGGCACGTGGGCCGTCTATCTGGAGGATCATCACCGGTACGGTCGGCCTGCTGAAGGCGTGCACCGATGTTGCAGGTAATCGGTTAGGGAAACTCATCAATGACCAGATAGGAGTTGAATTCCGAAGATGGAAGCGATAGTCGAAAAGATTGGAGTTTGGATTGAGGAAGCGATAGACGGCGTCAAGGACCCGGGTGCAACGTTGACGCTGAGAGCTGTCCGTCCGAAGATCCTCGACTGGCAGGCATCGGATTTCAAGCATGGTGATGTGATCATAGAGCTCATAGACGGCGGGACGCTGAGCAAAACGACATCTTCACGCAATGAGCTGGCCGAATGGCGGCTCTACGGTATTATCACGACGTTGCCGGCAAATACTGCAGCGGACACCGTGCTGAGCCGTATGGCCGAGACGATTCGTAAAACTCTTTTAAGCGGAAACAAAAGGGGCCAGGCCTGCGGAGGGCTGGCCTTGAATGTCGATTGCCCCGATGTCACTTACTCAATCATGTCGGGCGGCGTAGTGGCAGAGGTGACCTGTCAAATAACCTATATAACCGCCCTGGCGGACGGTTATAAAACACCATAGTCAGGGAGAAATTTCTGAAACCGAAATAAATTAAAAGGAGAACAAAAATGACACTTGCAATAACTGCGCTTGGTACGGAATTGACGTTCGATGGGATTACGGTCGGTGAGATACAGAGCGTTAGCGGAGCACGAACCCGTCGTATTATTGAGATTTTGAGCTGTGATAGCTCAGATGATGCAGTCGAAAAGATTGCCGGGGCATTGAACGAAGGGGAAGTCACGTTCCATTGTATTTATGACGGCCTCGCTGCTGGTGTATATAATCAATTGAATACGGCCTTCCAGGCTGCAACGCCTACCCCGATGGCCACGTGCTCAATCACATATCCCGATACCAGCAACCATTCATGCAAAGGTATTATCTCATCGCTGGGTTTGCCTTCGTTCAGCGAGGCTGATGGCGAGGTCTCAATTGATGTAACTATAGCATTCAGCGGCAAGGCAACTTATACCGACAAGGTTGGTTAAGGAGACAAAAATCATGTTAAGACCAGGCGATACGATCGAGTACCTGGTCGATGTGAGCAGCCC